>JBCCXQ010000001.1:0-121982 GCA_039191365.1 Cyanobacteria bacterium P01_F01_bin.13
GATCTCAAGTGTGGCGGGGTTAATTCTTGGGCTAGCAGTGGGGTGGATTCTATGACACATCCACCGACCGAATGCGATCGCGCTCTTAAGGCCAAGGTGATTACAGACGGAGATATTGCTAAGTCTGTCTCATGGTATGAGTGTAGCTGGGAACAGATATCGACCAGGTTGATCACATCGCTGACTATTGAGGGTGTCACCTACACCCAAAGGTGGCAGAAGATATTTGACTACAAGACGCTGCCAGCATGGCGAGAAGGGCGGCTGAAGGGGTTGGCCGTGCCGTATGTCTATCTGGCGTTACGGAGGTTATTTAGGGGATTGAAGGCGAGACAAGGGAGGGCTGAGAAGTGAAGAGCAGTTATCCAGTAACGGTAGACGAGGCTTTGATCAGTGTTCCTGGCGAGGCCCATAAATTTATCAACCTTCAGTTTGTGAATGACGCCGATATCTACGATTGGCAGTCAATCCAAAAAACTGACAAGCTCCCTGTGATGGCATTTCGGGATAACAACCCTGAAACCCTTGAAGACGACGCTTGGTGTGCATTGTGTCCGCTAAGTATTTTTCAGGGACTTGAGGGTCGATGGGAGGAGCAAGACCCACAGAAGAAAAACTGGACATTTCAGCTAACTGTCAAGCTTGAGTGGCATGGCTTTTTATTGGCGCTTGAGCAGTACCTGAGTCACCAGCACAACAAAGCCAGCCCGTAGCCGCAGCGACCGTTATTCCTTAGTGCATCTACATCACAACAAAATCAATCCAAAGTAGCAGCAGAGCATCCAGCATCATGCTGAAACATTATGAACGAGAAAAAATAATATGGGAGTCAGAACTTCCTGGCAATGAAAAGTTTCTTCTGTTGGCTATCAACAGCTTTGTTGATTCCAATGGGGAGTGCTGGCCAGGTCAAGAGCTGCTAGCCCGCATGTGTGGCATCGGCGATCGCACTATACGGAATTTATGCAAGTCTCTTGAAGTCAGAGGGATTGTTGAAAGAATCCGAAGGTTTGACACCCATGGATTTAGAACTTCCGATAAGTTCAAAGTAAACTTTGACGCCGTCAAAAATCCTCCCGAATCTCCTCCAAAAAGCCTACCGGCAAAATCAGCCACTGGCAAAATTTGCCACCGGAAAATGACGACAGTCCTACCGGAAAATGACGACAGTCCTACCGGAAATCTACGACAAAACCTACCGGCAAATATTTCCAGGGATCTATCCAGTAAGAACTATCCAGAAGAACTATCCAATGAACTAGATCCCCCTGTAGTCCCCCAAGGGGAGGACGGTGCTAATCGCACCACGGACGAACCAGAAATTACAACAGCCGATAGCAATCAGCAGCTTGGCATTCTGGAACCCGAGCAACCCGCTATCCCTGATCAGCAGAACGAAGAGGCTAGAAATTCTGGAGAACACCAAGAGGGCAAAGGTTCCGCGCCGTCTGGCACGAAAAATAAACGACAACGGGAGCGAAAAGAGAAGCCTAAAGAGCCTGAATTGACTGATGCCCAGATTGAGCAGCTTGGCGAGTTGTACAACGAGTATCGGCCAGAGCGCTGGGCTAATTTCCGTCCAGGCATCAGCAAAGATCGCCAGAGGTTGTCAGGGTACTTGTTCAAGTTTGCTAACTGGAATTTTGAGAGAGCAAAAGTGATTCTGAGTGAAGCGTTGATGTGGGCCAGGTTAGACCCATTTTGGTCTGGCGTTCGAGAAGGCAAGCGAGGCAGGTTTAAGAATGGCAGCTTTCGATTCGTTTTGGAAGACAGTCGCTTTGAATCCTGGTCAGAGAGTTTTAGCTCAACAGGGCTTGACTTGGCGGCTATTCACTCAAGTGATTTGTCTGACGCTGCTTTACAGGAGGCTCAGGGGCAGTACCAAAAACGCCAGCAGCAACAGGAAGACCCAGCCATGGCAAAACTCAGAGCAATGGGGCTAGTCGCATGATTACCAAAGAATTGTTTGACCCCATGATCGACATGCTCGCTCAAACTCATGTGTACTGGAAGCCCATGGGCGAGATATCTAGGGGGGCGATGATCAAGCTGCTGAATCAGTATGGTGCTGAAGAGCAGGAGTTTGGTGAGTTCTGCCTCAAGATGATGGGTGAGGAAAATTTAAGCCCATCCGACATTGTTGGTCATTTCAAGCAGCAACACATTGCCCGGTCTCGCCAAAGGGCTCTCCCCCAGGGAGAAGTAAAGGCAAATATCCAGTGCGAGGAATTCATCCGTTTTGTCAGGATAAATCGAGAATTGAAGGCGGCTTTGGACAAGGGCAAAACGCACCCAACCGACAAAACAGAATTTCATCAGCTTTGGCAGCGTCCCCTCACCGACGAAGACCGGGCCTATGCCGAGCAAAGACGACAGACTAAGCGGATGCGGGTGATGGGGATTGATCTGCCAATAGGGGAGGTAGGCCATGCATAGCTTTATCCCCACTCAGCAGCCCCATGAAGCCGCTTTAGACGCCGATGGCTTAGCCATGCTCATTATTCAGCTTGAGCGCTTGCTAGAGCAGTTAGGAAAGGCAACCCGATTCCGGCTTGGTAATTTGACTGTGTGGGAAATCCATAGCCCTGAACTCCTGGGAGGAATGCGGGCAGCGGCTGAACTGTCACTTAAGCAGGATGGTGAAGAGGATGTCCAGGGCGCGATCGCTGCGGCGTTGGGGGCTTATCCGTCGTCTCCGTTTCTGGCCCTGCGCAGTTTGCTTAATGAGGAGGTTTTGACAAGGTTGGTCGAACGATTTGAGAGAGAAGTTTCAGAGATGGAGAGGGAAAATCTATGACCACGAACAGTTCGCTATTAGACCAACTCTCGGTCTTTGACGCCCCAATCATCGTAGACTCAGCCCCCATCCTGATTAGGCCAAGTCCTGAGCCAGTTGCCCCACCCCAGGAGCTTCCTTTCTCATCAGGCGATCTTGTTGTTCCCAAGGCCAGAGAAGGCTATCCCGTACCGCTATTCCCCAATCAGGTGTGCGAGGTGGTGAAGCTGGGTGAATCGCTGGGATAGACCAAAAATTAAATTACCGCTTCAACTAGCAAAACCATTGATCGTGCCTAAGAAAGAAGGAGTTTTAATAGATGCGACAACAACAAACACTGTTCGACAGCTCGCGCTTGAGTTTGACTGAATCCATTGAACTCACTGCACAATCTTTGAATGCCTACATCCCAGGGCATAAGCACATTGCTGTAGCTTACAGCGGCGGTAAAGATTCATCAGCAACACTTACATTGTTGTCGCATCTGATCGATACAGGCCGAGTTCAGCTCCCTAAAGATTGTCAACAAGTGCATGTGTTGTATGCCGATACCCGGCAGGAGCTGCCACCCTTACATTTTGCGGCTATGTCAATGCTTGAAGATTGCAAGCGTCGGGGGTTCAAGACTCACGTCGTATGTGCACCCTTGGAGAAGCGTTTCTGGCCCTATATTTTGGGTCGGGGAGTACCGAGTCCTAACAATGGCACCCTGCGCTGGTGTACCCGACAAATCAAGGTGGACCCCATGACAGCAGCGCTGGCTGAGCTACGAGAGCAACTGGGGGATGACGAGCGCCTGTTAATGGTGACCGGTGTGCGCCTGGGGGAAAGTGCGGCCCGTGATCAGCGGATCGCGATGAGCTGCACCAAGGATGGCGGTGAATGCGGCCAAGGCTGGTACCAGAAAATGACGGCCCCACAGACTGACACTGTGGCCCCGTTGTTACATTGGCGAGTTTGCCATGTGTGGGATTGGTTGGTTCAGGCGGATCTAGAGTACGGCTTCCCAACCATGGAAGTCGCCGAAGCATATTCCATGACTAAGAGTATTGAGCAGGGCGAGGAACCCATAGCCTCACGCACCGGTTGTATTGGCTGCCCGCTAGTCTCGGCAGAAGATACGGCCCTAGCTCGGGTTTGCGCTCAGCCACGTTGGGCTTATTTAGCGCCTTTGAAAGAGTTGAGGACTGTTCATGCTGAAGCACGGAAGTTATCCAATCGACTACGCAAACCAGGTGGAGAAACTCGTAAAGATGGCACCCTGATAAAAAACCAAGGCCGGTTTGGCCCTGTCTGTCTGGATGTTCGTGAGCAATTACTCAAAAAGGTCTTAGATATTCAGGCCCGTGTGAATATTGCCGCGATCGCTCAGGGTAACCCTCAAATATCCATCATCAACAATATGGAAGAGTTGTTTATTCGTAAATGTATTGGTGAAGAAGTCTGGCCTGATGGCTGGACTGGCAATGAGCCACGGGGAGATAAATGGATTGATGAGCCTTTGGCTGATGGCCATGTTCAGCCATTAATAGAGGGATTAGTTGAGGTGAAAATGTGATGGTTCTAGCTCAAACAAATCTCTTTGGCACAAATGAGCCAATAGCAATTACTGGACAGCGAGTACATGGAGATTATTACCCCACGCCTG
This sequence comes from Cyanobacteria bacterium P01_F01_bin.13, assembly GCA_039191365.1. Taxonomy (GTDB): domain Bacteria; phylum Cyanobacteriota; class Cyanobacteriia; order Phormidesmidales; family Phormidesmidaceae; genus Leptothoe. Next base: position 4,425 of record JBCCXQ010000001.1, read on the forward strand.
AGGCGATTACTAAAGCATTGATTGAAAAATGTTTTGAGGGAGAGACAGAAGTTTATTCTTTTTTTGAGCCCTGCGCTGGCAACCGATACAAAAGGATCAGATTCTGTCACCTGCGCCTGGTTCGTGTGGGACAAACGATGGTCTTGGCAAAAAGAGATTGGCGCTGATAGTCCGTTTCAGTTTGTTAGCGGGTGGAGGACAGCATGAGCCATGGATGGCAGAGGACGAATACGCAAACTTGCAAAAAAGCTGGGCTGGAAACTACACAAAAATGCAGCCTTTCATGCGCTTACCTGTGACGTGTATACGGCTGGCCCCACAAGGCAGTCTGAGCAGCAGAGGGCAAAGTTGCGGATATTAAAAAATCGCCCCTGCCTTCAGGTGCATCACTTGGAACGGTGTTGGAAATTGTCAAATAGGAGGGTGGGGCGGTGAGTACTCAGCCTGATCTTGTTGCCAAGCTTGACGCTGTAATTGCAGCTTTGACAAGTCTGCAGGCGGATACTGCTGAGCTAAAGGAAGAAAATAGGCAGCTGAGAGTTGATCTGCTTAAACACACTGCCAGCGGTTGGCAAGATCCCCTTACCGTAGCTAGGGCGCTTGGGTTCGTTGGTCGCGATGATTCTGTGATTAAAAAAATGCATCGCCTCAGAACTGATGGCACATTTGGTCGGCCAGGTCGGCATTATCGGGCTATTGGCAAGGGAGCCAGGCCAACCTACCAGTACCACATTGAAAACTGCGACAAAGCCTTAAACAAGCACGCGGCTTGATCACATATCTAGCTCTAGCCAAATATCTTCACTTTGGGTTCGGCTAATCCACTTTGAGTAGATTTCTCTGAATGTGACTATGCTATGCCCCATCCATTTACTGGAAATTGCATCGGGCAACCCAGCAGTAATACATCGGATAGCATAGGCATGACGCAGTGAGTATGGCCGCCATTCAGGTAACCCACCAATACGTTCGCACTGACGCCTAAACGCCCTGGCTGTTTTTTCACCTAACCTCACCCGAGAAACGGACAACTTTGGTAATTTTGGCTCACTTAGGTTGAACACGCCTATCCACCGAGATGGCATGGGATACACCTCACGACTACCTGTCTTGCCATCAGACACAAAGCATACTGCAAAATCTTTGCCATCCCGAGAACGTTGTTCTAACCGGGCATTCCACACTTCATGATTTCTGAGCCCAAAAGTGGCCATCATGCCAAATACATATCGCCACTCTGGGTTAATAATTTGGCTGATCAGTGTTTCTATTTCTTCATCAGGTGGGACCACACGGTCGTTTTGTGGTTTTTTCGGGTTGTAATTGCCCTGGTAAGGCTTAAGGCAATCATCTACCCCAGTTAAGCCACAAAACTTGGCAAAGTGACGAAGCTCTACAACCACATATCTGGCCTGAGCACTTCCTGGTGTCACCTGCTGCGCGATCGCTTCGAAGTCTCTAAGCGATATTGCTCGGTCTACATTAAGCTTGCTTAGCCCTTTGTCCCAAAAGCGACGACGCCATAGCGCCTCCAGATCTTCGGCTCCGTATTTTTCAGAATTCAATCGATTCTGAAAAACGTAATCTTTGTAGCTGATCAAATGCTCAGATCCAGGCTTTTCAGTGTTTGCTGGCTTGGAGGGCTCCCACCAGGCATCCCAGCGAAACGACTGATTGATCATCTGAGTGGCGAGTAGCCTAGCTTGAGTTTCTGCCTGCCTTAGCCCGGGAACACTAGCACCGTAACCTAAGCTGATGCGTTGTTGGTAAGGCTTAGACCTTTGGCTATCTGGCTTCGGGGGCAATGTAGCCACTAAACTAAGGAAATTCCCCTTGCCCCTTGTCTGTATCGCTACTCCAAAGCCATCCATTTTTAGCCTCAAGTTGATTTCACTGATCTTGGCATCGATACCTGAAGCTGGCTTAGGCATGGCTTAAATTTTTAATTTTTGAGCCTTATTTATACCTATTTAGCCTATCAAATTCAATGAGGATGCCTGATGCTACTAAGCCTAAAGCCCTCTAAACTCAGCCTATTAGCTGCTTTTAGGCGTATGTTGGGCTCCCGTTACGATGATTGGGAATCCTTGGTAAACACGTCTAATACCTGATTTGTCGTTATACCTATTTGATTAATTAATCCCAGGGGGACCCATTGTGCTTTGGTAGCTTTTACGATCGTAGTCGTCTACGTTCTGCGCAGCTATTGCTTTGGCGATGGCTGCAACGATATGGCTATGTGTTAATTTCCTTGGGAATTGCGCTTGCCGTAATTGGAATTCGTCAGCTAGGTGGGTTGCAGACGTTAGAACTAAAACTGTTTGACACGTATGTCCGTAACTCTGTGACGAACATCGAGTTACCTGAGGTGGTGGTCGTTGGCATTAACGAGGTTGATATTCGCTATAAGCATTGGCCTTTGAGCGATGATACAGTGGCTGAATTATTAGAACGGTTGCAAACCTATCAGCCTGCAGCTATCGGTCTTGATATCTATCGGGATATTGATCATCCACCTGGCCGTGAACGGTTAGATAAACAGCTGGCCATGGAGAATGTCTATGGGGTATACGATGTGGGGTTAGATCCCACACGCAGTAATCCGGCCCCTAAAGGTATGGATCCTGAGCGCATTGGGTTTGCAGATTTTGTGATCGATACCGATGGGCTTGTCCGACGCAATTTTATGTTTGCCTCTCTCAAGCCTAAGGAATTTTATGCGTTTGGCTTACAGTTAAGTCTTCATGTTCTTCGAGATCGTTACGGTCCAGATATTTTTAAGAAGAGCTTGGAGGGGTTAACCATTGCGGGTAAGTTGTTTCCCACTCTGGCTCCGAATACAGGTGGTTATCAAAATGAAGACATGGCAGGTTATCAGGTCATGTTGCAATATCGGGCTAAAAATGAGGCTATCCGACAGGTCTCTTTGACAGATGTGCTCAAAAATGAGGTTAATCCTGCTTGGTTCAAACATAAGGTGGTCTTAATTGGGACGGTGGCGCCCAGCATCAAGGACACCTTCTTTACCCCCCTAAAACCTCAAACTAGGGATGATGCTACAACGCCTGGAGTCGTTATGCATGCCCATGTGGTGAGTCAGATTTTATCGGTTGTTGAGGGAGAGTATCCACTAATTTGGAGCTGGACCCAAGGACAAGAAATGCTGTGGATAGGGTTTTGGTGTTTAGCTGGAGGGGTATTAGTCTGGCATATTCAGAGATTTGTGTTGCTGACATTGAGCAGTGCGATCGCTCTGGCTCTTCTGGTTGGCATTAGCTGGGGAGCTTTTCGCTATGGGGGATGGATACCCATCGTCCCAACGGCTTTAGGCTTTGCTCTAGCGGTCAGTAGCACCATTGCCTATCAGGTTTTCTATCGTACCTTTTACGACTCACTTACCGGTCTGCCAAATCGATTATCCAGCCTTAGGCGTCTGCAACACTATTTGAACCAGCGGCAGGCAAGAGTGCCCATGGTGGCGCTACTGCTGATCGATCTGGATCTGTTCAAGTCAATTAACGAAAGTTTGGGGGTAGACGTGGCCGATCGGCTACTAAAAATCGTTGCCAAGCGGATTGTTCAACAGATGCCTGAAGCTTCGGTGGCCAGGGTTGGAGGCGACCAGTTTGCAGTGATTTTGCCAGCAGTGGCCCATACCCAAGCAGCGATTGCCACCACCGATCATCTTCAAAAAAGGCTGATGGACTCAATTCATATTGATAATCGGCTAGTCAGGACCACCATCAGCATTGGGATTGCTCTGCACCAAAAGGGACAAGGGTATCGGGCCCACGAACTTTTGCAAGATGCCCACCGGGCCCTGGGGAAAGCTAAAAATCTAGGACGGGATCGCCATGAAGTCTTTAATGAGGATATGCGGGTCCATTCGGTTTCTCAGTTCCAGTTAGAAATGGAATTGCGCCATGCGGGAGACGATAAACAGTTTCAGCTGTATTATCAGCCAATCATCGACTTAAGCTTAGGGGAAATTGCTGGTTTTGAAGCCCTGATCCGTTGGCATCATCCTGAGCGTGGTACGGTACCGCCTGTTGATTTTATTGGGATTGCTGAAGATACCGGCATGATTTTAACCATGGGGGACTGGATTCTAGATGAAGCCTGTCGACAGATTCGACAGTGGCAACAGCTGTTTCCAAAAAATAATCCCTTATTTATTGGTGTAAATCTCTCCAGTCGCCAATTTGTTCAACAGGACCTAGCGACAACAATTGCAGCAATCCTTCAAAAGCATCAAATCGATCCTCGAGGCCTTAAACTTGAACTGACTGAAAGTGTGGCTATGGAAGATGTAGACGCAGCAATTCAACAGCTTTTGCGACTAAAAAATAAAGGGCTGCACATTAGTCTTGATGATTTTGGAACAGGGTACTCATCCCTTAGTTATCTTCATCGGCTTCCCATCGATTCCCTTAAAATTGATAAGTCATTTGTTGATCGAATGGAGATTATTAGTGAAAATGCGGACATTGTTGGTACTATTGTTTCTCTAGGTCATCGTCTTAAACTAGATATCGTTGCTGAGGGTGTAGAAACCCTGGAACAGGCGTGTCTTCTTAAACAGCTGCGGTGTCAATATGCCCAAGGATATTTTTTTGCAAAACCTTTACCCCCAGAACAGACAGCTCAACTCTTAGCGCAAAATAAGACTTGGAAAATCAAAGACTATTATTAGGCGATAGCGCACTTCCGGACCAGCCACATTAGTATCCCTATTTTTTGAGGGAAGGATAGTTGCAATAATAGGCCTCGTTCAGGTTTGCTCAATTTAGGTATACACTGATTGAGCTAAGTTACTGAAACACTTTACTATGAGTTCTCATTACTCGTTTTTTAGTTTGTCGTTGGCTTTATAGCATTTATGAAAGTATTTATAGATTGTATGGTAACGGGTAGTTGTTTATAGGGTTGGCTTGGTCAGCTAGGCCAATGATTGTTTGTAAAGTAAATAGGTAAGCTCTATACATTTATGAAATCTCTTGGTCGCCATATTTTAGTTGAATTTCACGGCTGCTCTTCAGAAGTTCTCAATGATGTTCCCTGTATAGAATCAAGTATGGTAAGGGCGGCTAAAGAGTCAGGCGCTACTATCATTAGTTCAGTTTTTCATCACTTTTCCCCCTTTGGAGTGTCAGGGGTGGTCGTTATTCAAGAAAGTCACCTGGCCATTCACACCTGGCCGGAATATCGTTATGCTGCAGTAGATTTATTTACCTGTGGTGATTCGGTTAATCCCTGGACATCCTATAAGATTCTCAAAAAAGCGTTTCAGGCTGAACATGGCTCAGCGGTAGAGATTAATCGTGGCCAGCTGGATCTATTGGAGAAAGCTAGCATTGAACTAGGAGAACTACGCAGTGAGGCTACACAGCAACTAGTGGTACCAAAATATAGTCGCAGTGTTTGGTTTACGGATCGAAACGAAAATATGGCCCTATCGATTCGTCATAAAGGAGATTGTTTATTTCGAGAAAAATCTCCTTATCAAACTGTTGAGGTGTTTGACACATTTGAATATGGAAAGCTGTTGGCTGTTGACAAGATGGTCATGTGTAGTGAAAAGGATGAGAAAGGCTACCATGAGATGATTATCCATGTGCCGATGGTGATAGAGCCTGAGGTAAAAAACGTTTTGGTGATCGGTGGTGGTGATGGGGGTAGTATCCGTGAGATTTTGCGCCATGATCATGTTGAGAGTGTGACCATGGTGGAAATCGATGAGGCGGTTGTTAGGGCGTCTAAAGAATTTTTACCTAGTTTATCCTCGGCCTTTGGTCACCCTAAACTCAATCTGATTATTGATGACGGTATTGAGTATGTTAAACAGGCTGCAGATAGCTGTTTTGACATGATTGTTGTGGACTCATCCGACCCGGTGGGTCCAGCTGAAGGGCTCTTTTCTAAAGAATTTTATCAGGATGTTTATCGCTGTCTAAAGCCAGGAGGCGTGATGACGGCTCAAAGTGAGTCGCCTCACTTTAACCAAAAAGCTTTTGTAGAACTCAATCACTGTCTCAAGGAGATTTTTGATGCTGATAGTGTGTTTTGTTATTTAGCGTTTATTCCCACCTATCCTACAGGCATGTGGAGTTTTACTTACTGTACTAAAGGGGGTAAACACCCCGTGGCAGATCTCGACCAACAGCGGGCACAGCATATTGCCCAGACGTTTAACCTGCAGTACTACAACAGCAATATTCACGGAGCTGCATTTTGTTTACCCACATTTATTAGCGCCATGCTTGGTGAGTAGTATGCTTGAGGAACAGTATGGGTAAACGGCCTGAACGTGCGTTGTCGGATCAACGGGTGTTAAATGCCATTGCAAACTTTGATCCGGGTGGAGTGGGCGCTGTTAATGGTAGCCTGTTCGGATTTCCTCACGACTATGCCCATGCCAGTACGATAGTGATTGGGGTGCCATGGGATGTAACCACCTCCTATCAGGATGGTACTTGCCAGGGACCCGAGGCGATTTTGCGGGCATCTCCTCAGCTGGACTTTTACGATTTTGATAATCCGGAAGCATGGCGACAGGGGATTTACATGCTACCAATCCCAGAATGGTTGTTGGCTGAGAACCGACGGTTGAGGCCAGATGCGATCGCAATCATCCGGGAAGCCGAACAGGGCATTACCCCAAACGATAACGCTGACCTAGCCACCGCCCTAGAGCGTGTGAACCAGGGCTGTCGCACCATGAGCCGCTGGGTCAACTATCAGACTAAAGTAGCCCTGCAGCAACAAAAGAAGATCGTTATCCTCGGCGGTGACCATAGCGTCCCCCTGGGAGGCCTAGAGGCATTGGCTCAGGAATATCTCAGTTTTGGCATACTGCATTTGGATGCCCACGGTGATTTGCGCAATGCTTACGAGGGGTTTAAGGAGTCCCATGCATCAATTATGTTTAATGCGATGCAGCTCCCCCAAATTTCAAAGCTAGTCCAGGTAGGCATTCGCGACATTTCCCACGGTGAAATGGCATTTATTCAAACATCTAATGATCGGATTGTTACCTATCTAGATACCCAGCTTAAACAGGCGGCCTATGCAGGACAGAGCTGGCTCCAGCAATGTCAAGACATTGTGCGTAATTTACCAGAGTATGTCTATATCAGCTGCGATGTAGATGGACTGGATCCGAAACTATGTCCCCATACGGGGACTCCTGTTCCGGGAGGATTGAACCTGGAGGAGGCCTATTGTCTGTGGCGCGAAGTGGTGCACAGCGGTCGGCGCATCATTGGCTGTGACATTTGCGAGACGGGCAACCATGAGTGGGACGGTAATGTCAGTGCCCGCATCCTTTATAAGTTATTCAGCTTGATGACGATGGATAGCCGTGTGGGTTAAGAAGTGTTGCCTTCTCAACGCTTTCTAATGAATTGTTTAGATGCTTGTTCAGATGCTGTTTTTTCTTGGTCAAGCAATTAAAACTAGCGTTAGGTGATTTATTTCAGAGGAGTAGCGTTGGATGGCGCGTCGGGTTAATTCGCCAACGGTCTTGCAGATGGAGGCGGTGGAATGTGGTGCTGCGGCGCTCAGTATGGTGTTGGGCTACTACGGTCGATATACACCGTTAGCGGAGTTGCGCCATGCCTGCGGTGTATCGAGAGATGGCGTAACGGCAGCCAATGTACTCAAGGCTGCACGCACCTATGGTCTAGAGGCAAAGGGGTTTAAGAAAAGTCTGGAAAGCCTCAAAGAACTTAAACCGCCATTTATCGTGTTCTGGCATTTCAATCACTTTTTGGTGGTGGATGGGTTTGAAGCTAATCACGTGCGTCTTAATGACCCTGCCACTGGTCCCCGTCGGGTGACGATGGAAGAGTTTGATGAGGGCTACACGGGGATCGCACTAACGTTTACGCCAATGGATACGTTTGAAAAGGGTGGGCGCAAACCAAATGTGCTCGGCTCTTTGGTACGGCGACTGGCAGGCTCTAAGGGAGCGCTACTTTATTGCACACTGGCCGGTTTTTTGCTGGTATTGCCAAGGCTGGCGCTGCCTGCGTTTAGCCGCATCTATATTGACAATATTCTGTTGGCCAAGCGTCTGGACTGGTTACCCTATGTGCTCTTGGGGATTGCCCTGATAGTCATAGTGCAGGGCCTATTAACCATGCTGCAGCTGCGCTACCTGAGAGCACTGAGGATTAAACTGGCGGTGGGCATGGCCAGTCGGTTTGTCTGGCATGTGCTGCAGCTGCCGGTAGGCTTCTATGCCCAGCGATTTGCAGGGGAGATTAGCGGTCGCATTAGTCTGAATGACAGTGTGGCGGCAGTGCTGTCGGGGCGATTGACGACGACGATTATTAGTTCGGTGATGATCGTGTTTTATGCGATCGCAATGCTGCAATACGATGTCCCCTTGACCATTATCGTTATCTCCTTTGCCATCATTAATGTCGGCGTTCTGCAGTGGGTGTCCCGACAGCGTAAGGATGCCAACCTGCGGCTGGTGCAAGAATACGGTAAGGCATCAGGGATCGCTGTAGCAGGATTACAGGGAATGGAAACCCTGAAGGCAGGGGGGCTGGAGTCTGACTTTTTTGCGCGCTGGGCAGGGTATCACACCAAGGCGGTGAATGCTCAGCAGAACCTGGGATTGGCTAACCGTGTAATTGGTCTACTGCCATCGCTATTGTCTACACTAGCAGCCCTGTCATTACTCATTATTGGCGGTTGGCGGATTATCCACGGAAGCCTCACCATCGGTATGTTGGTGGCATTTCAGCTATTGATGCAGAGTTTTCAGGGACCCGTCAATGCCCTGGTGCAGTTTGCCGGAACCTTGCAGACATTGCAGGGAAATCTCGACCGTTTGGATGACGTGTTGGAAAACGAAACAGACATCGCTTTTTGCCAGCACTGTAAGCAAAATGTTTCAGAAGAAGAGGAAGCTGCCAATAATCACCGCCTTTCGGGGGCAATGGAGATTCGTAATCTCTCCTTCGGTTACAGCCCGTTGGATCCGCCTTTGATTGAAGACTTTAACCTGACGATTAAACCAGGACAGCGGATAGCGTTAGTAGGTGGTAGCGGCTCGGGTAAATCTACACTGGCTCGAGTAGTTGCAGGACTTTATCAGCCAAGAAGTGGAGAGGTTTGTTTCGATGGGAAGCCGCGGCAAGAGATTTCCCAGGAGACATTGACGAACTCCATTGCCATGGTGGAGCAGGATATTCTGTTATTTGCCGGTAGTGTACGCGATAACCTTACGCTTTGGGATGATACGGTGCCCGATGAGGACTTGAAACAGGCTTGTCGAGACGCGGCGATTGAAGAAGCAATTTTAGCAATGCCTTACGGCTATGATGCCAAGTTGTTGGAGGGGGGGCAAAACCTCAGCGGTGGTCAGCGACAGCGTTTAGAGATTGCTCGGGCGTTGGTGAATAATCCATCGATTTTAATTATGGATGAGGCAACCAGTGCACTGGATACGGAAACCGAGAAAATTATTGACCAGAATCTGCGGCGACGGGGATGTACGTGCATTATTGTGGCCCATCGGTTGAGTACAATTCGGGATGCGGATGAGATTATTGTGTTAGATCGAGGCAATGTGGTGCAGCGGGGGAACCATGAGTCGCTGTGGCAACAGGCGGGGCATTATGGGGATTTGATTCGGAGTTCGGGGACGGCATTGGCAGTTGCCTAGAGAGTTTTGGGTTTAATTCTTGAGAAGTGAGGTTTTGGTGAGGTGTTTAGTAACCTTGATGTAATGTGGAAAATCTGTAGGGGCGATGCCTTGTGCTCGCCCGGCGATCCCTCCTGAGAGAGGCTCCGGGGTGGGTTAGCTGTTAGTGCTAATTTTCATTCCATCAATTTAGTCACCTCTCCCCAGAGAGAATTTAACTTAGACACCTTATTAGACACCTTATTAGATCTCATGGTTCTTGCAGATTCACAAAGCACGTCCTCAGGCATTCAAGCTATTAGCAGTAATGAGGTTTTTCCTCTGCTCTCTTCTGCATTGTGGCGGGTCAAATCGGGTCGCTTGGGCATATTTGCTGTGGGCTGGAAAGATGGTGAGCCTGTGGGGGAACGTCGCTATTTGTGGACGGTAGATGTTGGGGATTTGATTATCGAGACTGAGGCGAGGACCTGTGATCTGGCTTTGGTGGCAGTGGCATTTGAGGCTAGTGAGATTGAGCCTATTGCCAAAGAAGCGGATGCTAATGGGGATGGGGGTATTTGTGGCCATGTGACCATACCGTTGCTTAGACAAGTGGAGCGATGGGTTGGTGGCCTAACTCAGGTGAAGGGATTTCCTGGGAGGTCGATTGCAGAGGCTTCTGGGCTTGTTGGGATGGTGAGTCTTGAGCCTGCCAAGGGGTATAGCCCTAAAGCAGCCATGATGTGGGTGAGACCTAAAACGAATCAGGCCTATTGGCTGGATGGGTCACAGTTTGTGCTTAAGCCGTCATCTCCTTTATTTCCAATTTCACGGACAACCTGGCTGCAATCGGCAGATAAACCGGTGGAATTAGAGGTGGTGTCAGCTGACCAGCTTTGCTCAAAAAGTTCCTACCGGGAATTTATGCAAGGGTTAAACCTGTTTCACCAGTATGCACTGGAGGTGATTAATGAAGGTTGGGAGACGGACCGCAAGCGAGGGGAGCAACAGTTTACAGCTCGCCAACAATTGAATCAGGATGTCACTCAAACAACACTACAGGGTTTAGTTTCTGTATTACAGCCAGGTTCAGGGGATTATTTGTTGGCGGATACGCCGCTATTAAGGGTGGCGGGGGCTGTGGGCCATGCTTTGAGAATAAAGATTGAACCTCCAGCGGAATCTGAACAAACACAACAGGTGAAGGAACCCTTGGAAGCGATTGCCAGGGCGTCCCAACTGCGATTGCGACAGGTGTTGCTGCGGGGCCGCTGGTGGCGGCAGGATGTAGGACCGCTAGTAGCCTATATGCAAGACGGACGTCGTCCGGTGGCATTACTCCCGGTGCGTCAGACTCACTATGAACTACTGGAGGCGAATGGTCAGCGGGTGGCTGTGAATGAAGCGGTAGCCAGAACGGTGGAACCGGTGGCGTTTATGTTCTATCGGCCTTTGCCTGAGGGACATCTGACGGCTTGGGATTTGCTAAAGTTTGCGTTTCAAGGTCGTCAGCGAGACTTGATGGTGGTGGGTCTGGCTGGAATTGTTGTGACCTTGTTAGGGATGGTATTGCCGCAGATGACGGCGGTGTTGGTGGATGATGCGATTCCCTTTGGTAGCTCTGGTTTGCTATTGCAGATTGGTTTGGCCCTGGTAGCGGTGGCCATTGGTCGGGCAAGTTTTCAGCTGGTGCAGGCGATTACGACTATGCGGTTGGAGACGGGGTCTGATGTAGCATTGCAGGCGGCGGTGTGGGATCGCTTGCTAAAGCTCCAGACGTCGTTTTTTAGGGACTATGCCACGGGAGATTTGCTGTCGCGGGTGTCAAGCATTACGTCTATTCGGCGGTTGCTTAGTGGCTCGGCATTGGATGCGATTTTGTCGGGGACATTTGCGCTGCTGAATTTGGGATTGTTGTTTTATTACAGTGGTAAGCTGGCTGCTTTGGCGGTGGCGGTGGCGCTGTTGATTATGGTCGTTACGGTGGCGTCGGGGGCGTTTTTGCTGAAGAAACAGCGACCTATGCTGGAGATTCGCGGAGAACTCTATGGTCTGATGGTGCAGCTAATCAATGGGGTGTCGAAGCTGCGGATTGCTGGGGCGGAGTCACGGGCCTTTGCCCAGTGGGGTAACAAGTATCGTCGACTGTTGGAGATAGAGCTGAGCACCCAGCAACTAGAGGATTCGGTCAATATTTTTAACACGGTGATCCCGACGGTAACAACGATTGCGCTGTTTTGGTTGGCGAGTACGCTGGTGGGGCCGTTTGAATTGTCGACGGGGCGATTTCTGGCGTTTAATGCGGCCTTTGCGATTTTTATTAGCGGCATTACCAACCTGAGTTTGACGATGATTGATGTGATGGATGTGATTCCATTGTGGATGAGATCGCAACCCATCCTCGAAGCATCTCCCGAAGTCACCACTGAAAAGACGGACCCAGGCCAGCTAAGTGGGGCCTTTTGTGTGGATCGGGTTACCTTCCGTTATCGAGATGATGGACCATTGATTTTAGACAATGTCACCGTGCAGGCTAAGCCTGGAGAATTTATTGCCCTGGTGGGACCGTCAGGCTCAGGTAAGTCGACGGTGTTGCGACTGTTGTTAGGGTTTGAGCATCCCCACTCAGGTACCGTGTACTACGATGGTCGAGACATGTGCGGTTTGAATTTGACCGCTATTCGTCGACAGCTAGGGGTGGTGTTGCAAAATGGCCACATTAGCGCCGGGTCAATTTTTGAAAATATTTCGGGGGGGGCGCTGATCACCCAGGATGATGCCTGGCGAGCGGCGGAAATGGCCGGGTTTGCTGAAGATGTGCGGAACTTCCCGATGCAGCTACATACTGTTGTGAGTGAAGGGGGCAGTAACCTGTCTGGGGGACAGCGTCAACGACTAATTATTGCCAGAGCATTGGCCCTGAATCCAAAACTGTTGCTGCTAGACGAGGCCACCAGTGCCTTGGATAACAGAACTCAGGCGATCGTCAGTGAGAGTCTGGATCGACTTAATGTAACCCGCGTAGTGGTGGCTCACCGGTTGAGTACGATTCGCAATGCTGACCGCATTTATGTGATTAAGGCCGGCCGTGTAGTACAGGTGGGTAACTTTGAGGAATTGGCAAAACAACCGGGGATCTTCGCTGAGCTGATTAAGCGACAGCTAGCTTAACATTTGAGTAAGCATCTGCTGGCATTTCATTAGGTATAACACTACGACTCAATAATCAGATCTTTGACCGCTATTGGGAATGCCTCAATGACTTCAGGCGTTCCTAGCTTTCTCAATGCTTTCAAAATTGCACCCATATTTTTCCTTTGAGGCCACTTACGGTTATTTGCCCATTCATTGACCAACCCACTAGAAACGCCGCATTCCTTGGCAAGAGCGTCTTGGGTTATGGCATAGCGTGTCATTAGGGTCTTTAAAATTAACCTAATCATAAGCTTTGTCCATCAAAGCTTTTACCCTAAAATGGTGCCTGGTTCACAAAAAGAACATTGCTTACAGTATGCCCAAACGCCCTTTTTCTAGCCATATCCGTGTTGCTTCCTCAGACGTAAAGGTATGGCGCTTGCCATTATAGGGATCGCAAACATGAAAAATGATTTGGTTGTTGAGATCGCAATCAATAACAACATGAGGTTCCTGGGAAAGGACTAGTTGCTTTGACAGCGATCCAAGTTGGGTGATCAGCGGTTGAACCTGTTGCCAAAACCATTGAACCGATGATAAGAGAGCACCTGCTGGCTGATGAGTATGAAGCTGATTGAGATTCATGGGATTACCCCTAAAGTATGTCTAACAACAGTATGGCTATGGAACAGAGACATCGTTTTCCATTGAGGGAAAGGTAGACATTTATTGTTTTCCAGTATCGGAACATAAACGGAAAAAACGATATTAGAATCCATGTCTACTGAGCCAATTCGAGCGCTATGATGCTATCGAGCAGGCTTTTGGGGAGCATCAACCATGACACAATTACAGGCGTTTCTAGAAAAACTGCACCACACCTACGCGATGACAAATGAGGGGCAGGTGGCCGCCTATATCCCAGAGCTGTCAAAAGCTAATCCTGACTGGTTTGGGATCAGTGTTGTCACCATTGATGGTCAAGTGTTTAACGTTGGTGATACCGGCCAGAAGTTTACAATCCAGTCAATTTCCAAAATCTTTTCCTACGGGTTAGCCCTGGAAGATCACGGTCGAGAGATTTTGTTAGAAAAAGTCGGCGTAGAACCCACAGGCGATCCCTTTAACTCCATCATCCGACTGGACGAAGGCTCCCATAGACCCTACAACCCGATGATCAACGCCGGGGCCATTGCTACCACCAGTCTGCTCAAAGGCAATGGCCCCACCGATAAGCTCAACCGCATGCTCAAAATGTTTGAACGTTACACCGGGCACGACGTGTTTATCGACATGCCCACCTTTATGTCAGAACGAGCCACGGGCCACCGCAATCGAGCCATGGCCCATCTAATGCTCAACTTTGGCATGATTGATAAAGATATTGATGCCGCCCTCGATCTTTATTTCCAGCAATGCGCGGTCATGGTTACCTGTTGCGATTTGGCCACCCTGGCTGCCACCCTGGCTAACCATGGCAAAAATCCCATCACCCAAACCCAGGCGGTGAATGAAGACTACGTGAGAGATCTCCTTAGCGTAATGTATACCTGCGGCATGTATAACCGAGCAGGAGAATGGGCCTATCGGGTGGGGATACCGGCAAAGGGTGGAGTATTAGCGAACATCGGGCACCACTTGACCCCTGATACCCTGCAAGTGGCGGGCTATCAGACGGTATGAAGCTAGGTTACGTACGTTTGTCTAGGGAATCGCAGGCCAAAGGCGAAACGCTGCAAGCACAGGTGGAACGCCTGGAGTCTAGGGAGTGCGATCGTATTTACTCAGATCTAGAATCTGGATGGAAGGGGCGCGGTGGTGGTGCTGAGGATCGTGAGCAATTCCGGGAACTGATAGCCGATGCCAAGAAATTTAGGGCTCAGTCCTGGCCAGTAACTATCATTTTTGCAAGGATAGATCGCTGGGGAAGATCTGCCAGCGTAAACGTAAAAACCATTGAAGACCTTGAGAAAATCGGCTGCGAACTCATCAGCCTGGATACTGGAAGGGTATCAACCAGGACCGCTGGCGAATGGCTTTCTACGATGCAAGGCTCTATGTTCGCTGAGTACTGGAGTCGCCAGCTGAGCGATAATTTAAACCGATATAACGAACGACGTAGAAACCTAAGCAGGCCATTAGGAACCCATGCCCCATTTGGGTGGAAATTTACAGAAGACAGATCAGGGTATGAGCCTCACCCTGAGAATTGGGAACTGGCCAACGAGTTGGTGCAAATGTATCTCGATGGGGTAAGCTGCGCTGAATGTGCCAAGTACAGCACTAGCCAAGGCAGGCGATTTGTGCAGAGTACTTTTTCTAAATGGCTGCGAAACCCGGTACATCGTGGGCATATCTGGTGCTGGAATCCACCTAAGCATCGCAGAAAAAAAGGAGACCCCCCGCCTGAGCAAATCATCCTAGAGTATGCAGCACATGAGCCACTAATCACTCACCAGCAATGGGCAATTATCGAAAAGCAGCTTTCGGAGAGGCGGTTTCTGTGGGGGCGGAATAATAATAAGAAGCATCCACTGCAAGGGCTCTGCCTATGCTCTGCCTGTGGCCATAGGTTAGTTCGCAATATTGGCGTGAAAAATGGCTATAAGTGGCCTAGCCTGCGCTGTGACAATACGCTATGTGATGCGGGCGCGTATAGCTATCGTAAGGCTGAGGATGCTGTGATTACGGCTATTTGTAGCGCAGTAGATCGACTAGCCGAGGCTTATGCATTACCCCCTGAGTCTGCCAAGTCACCTGAGCTTATCAAACTAGAAGATGAAAGGGCTCAAATCCAGGCTTTGTACAATCAAACGCCACTTGATGGGCTAGGCAAGGCACTAGAGGAAATCAATCAGAGAATTATCCAGCTATCGGCCCAACCTGTTGCTCCCGTACTTAACAAAGAAGAACTTAGGGAGTTCGCCTTAGCCGTTGCTGATCCTGATGTTTGGGGTGAGGCTGACGATGATCTTAAGCGAGAAATCTATCAAGGGTTAATCGAGAGCATAATCATCAACTGCTCAAAGAATCGAGCAGACAAGAAAGTGGAAGAAATTAAGCTGCGGTTTTAGCTTTTTTCCGAAGCGCCGCGAGTTTGGTTAACGCCTTATGAAGGCTCGAATTTAGAGGCTTTGGAGGTTTGTTAGTAGTGACAATTTTCATTGTTTCAGGATTCCTTTTCAAAGACATAAATCATTCCGCCTGTCCCGTCGGCGGTCATCGCTAAAAGACGAAAGCCTTCGTCCTTCATGTTTTGCAGCAAGGCAGGAAGTTTCTGTATGAGACTCAATGGATAGCAAACAACCTTGAAATCACAACTGCTCACCGCTTTTCTCCCCTCGCTGGAAGCCCTAGGCACCTCTCCAGGTATTGCTTTCTTTGGTATGAGGCTTTAAAATTCTTCCTTGCCCTGTTTTCTTCTAAGTTCAGCCAGGTCACTATCAGGAGCCCGATTAAGCCTCCTAGTAGATCCGAGTACCGCATATTAATCCTGTTTTGTTTTTCTATAGTCACCTCATCACCTCCAAAACGATAAAATTGCTCTCCAGGTGTCCCCTTCCCAAAAACCGCGCTGGCGTTTTCTCACCCAGGTAAGTCCCTCGCAAAAGTCACAGCCGTCTGTGCACTTAGGGCACGGCACCGTTTTGTAGCCGCGACGTGTTGCCCCCTGCGAAAGAGTGAGGTACTCAGGAGTCATGCGGCCGTGTCTCCGTCTAAAATTGATAGTTGCGGCCATGGCTCTTTATTGATGCGTCGCTGTGCAATCTCACAGTTATTTAGCCCCAACTCGATCAATGTGTAATTTCTGCGATGGCGTTTGCAGACCATCCCGGTAGTGCCAGCACCGCCGAAAGGATCTAGCACATTGCCATCAACAGGCGAGCCAGCCAAAATACACGGCTCAATCAAAGCGCTAGGCATGACAGCGTAGTGAGCTTCAGAACAGGGCTCACTTGCAATTGACCAGACGGAACGCTTATTTCGGCTAACTGTCTCTGTGCGAAGCTTAGAGCTAACAGTGCTCTGCTTATTTTGGGCGATAAGTGTTTTGCCTCTTATAAAACTAGATCCCTGATAGCCTGCGATCGCGGGTTCCTTAATGGCGTCGTGATTAAATGCATATCGATGCTGTTTGGTGAATAAAAAAATGTACTCATGAGCTTTAGTGCAACGATCTTTAACAGACTCGGGCAATGGATTAGGCTTATGCCAGACGACATCTTGTCGAAAAAACCAATCATCAGCCTGCAAAGCAAAGGCTATACGCCATGGGATGCCGATTAAATCTTTTTCTTTTAGCCCGTTAACTAGGCGGTCAGGTCGATTTTTCCGAGTGCCATCGGGCAAGCTTTCGTTGCCTACAGCGTTACGTCGTGATACACCCCATTTAGAAGCGTAGCTATCGCCAAGATTTAGCCAAAGTGTTCCATCATCTCGAAGCGTCCGCCACACTGCACGGAACACATGGACAATATGAGCCGTAAACATTTCAGGCGTTGGCTCCTGGCCTAGACATCCTTTCCAAGAGGGAACAACTATCCTTGGCAACCCTGGCATAGGTTTATAAGAAATCTCTGGCCAATCGGTGGGCGGCACATCGTAGTCCCTTAGCCCGTAGTAGGGCGGTGACGTAACGCAGCAGTGATAAAACTGCTCTGGCAATGATGGCAAAATCTCTAGACAGTCACCTTGTAGAACCTGGTTAGCGTGGCTCATGCGGCTGCCTCTAATACGTTCATCATTTGCTCGTCGAAGATATCATCACAGTCAACCTCGTTCCCCCAGGCGTCCCATCCTGGTGTCTTCTCCCTGGCAAACAATTCAATTCGTGAAACATCACCTACTAGCTGAACAAGGCGATCTCTCACCTCATCTGGTTTTGTGCTATGGCCTCGGTGCTGCGCCTCGACAAACTGTCGAACACCTGCATTAATGCGTTTTGGCTTGCCCCGAACAGCAAAAAGAACATTTTCGCAATTACCCCTAGTCAGATGGCCCATGCCGAAATGGGATTTCCCTGTTTTAGTTAACTTGTGCCAGGTAAAGCCGGTCATGTTTTTGAGGGTAAACCCCCACGCCTCTACGACCTTAAGCGCTTCCATGGGCTGCGGCCCAACCCACCACATAGCAAGCAGGCAGTCATCAGCGGCAATACTTTTAACTGGTAAGCGACATATGTCATCTACGCTCATCACTGGGTACTTATGGCAAGCACCTCGATTTCCGGCGTTTGCTTTGTCGCGGTACTGCCATGCGGGATCGGCATAAATTAATTGATATTTCATGCCGCTACCTCCCTATCACGCAACTCAGCAATAGGTAGAACCTGGTACCCCTGACCCAGTAAGAAGCACCACTTGCCATACCCAGGTGTAAAACCCGGCATGTTTCGTTAGTGAACTGGCATCGATAAATTGGAATGGCACGGGAGCCGGGGCCAGACTCCCGACGGTAAGAGATTTGCTTGAGATAGGTCATGCCGCTGCATCCTCCATTTTTGCCGACGACCTACCCAGTGCAAAGTCTATGTAGCGCCTCACAAGCCTGTTATATTCGACTGGTGATAGCTTCTGATCCAAAAATGCAACCACTTGCTTTTGGTGATCTGGCCACAGGATTGAGTAGTCTTTCTTGTTTTGGTCGTCAAGATCGCTAAAAACAGCGGCATTAGCGGCGGCAACCTGCTTTACAACCCCGCCTATCTCGGGAAGCTTGGCGACTTCTGCCATCTTTTCAGGGTTGCTTTTAGTCCATTCTGGCCATATAGCAACCACGTCTTCTTTGATCACAAAACCTTGCCCTTTGACCCTGTTTAATAGACCTTTCTCCGCGATATAAGAAAGACAACTGTAATTAAGGTGAGACAGATCCTGAATTCCTTGGCTCTCTATGTGCTGGATGTACTGAAGTTGCTTGATTGTGCAAGCATCCAGGGATGCCAATACAGGATCGATTCTGTCGTTAGGGTCGATGTTTTCACGGGCCATCCATTCTTTTCTGACCCCAGGCTTTAGCTCGTTTTCTGGCGTCAGCAGATGCATCCTATGCAACGCCTTAACGGTCTTCCAGTTTACTAGGTAACTTGGATAGCCTTTGCATAATTGAGTTAGGACTTCCTTTTGCGGTCCCGAAAGATTGTTGGGGTACTCTGTCTGAAGGTTTGGCATGAACTCTCTCCCTCTTGTTTATGCTGCCGCGGCGCTTTGGTCGAACACACTTTTTTGGACTGGCAGCGTGTCAAGGTACTTTTTAACTTCCTGCCTTAAGGCGTCTAGACTTGAATTTTCGTGCACCAGCAACTCGTCATATTTGATATACGGACTATTGGCAATGGCCGCTTTCACTGAATCTCCGTAATCGTGCTGAAGCTGGGCTGTAATCACCACTCCTTCATCCTTAAAAATTACGCCAGAGACACGAGAAAAATCACCTAGCTCATCTAGCCATTTATCGCCAAGATTGCAGGCCTCATGAACAATTGACATAAGCCTGTTCATCGCTTCTATCAAAGATTCTCCAGCCTTTTTTGTACCTTCAAGTTTTCCGTCGTGAAAGTCAGCGCCCTTCTCATAAATATTGGCCACAATTGAAGGGTAGCCGTCGCCGTTGATTTTTATAGATTTAATTGTTGACTTCATACTTCCTTCCTTTGGGCTTAGCCCTTAGTTTTCTGTGTAATCACTACATTCGTACCCAAAAATGAAACTCAGTCTCGTTCGCCTGGGCCACCCCAGCAATTGAGTGAATCGTCCCCACACCGAGATACTCCCAGCGGCCTTGACTTGTGAACTGTTCTGTAGGACTAGCCGCGTCGTATTCCACAACTCGGCCCTTGATGAGGGCCTTTGACGGCTGCTTTTGTTCTGTAGGCTTCTTAAGCAATTTTCCACCTCCCATCAATCAGCTTCACCACCTCGCACACTTTTGGCTGCCAACAAAAAACGCCAGGACTCAAAAACAGAATCCTGGCGTTTTGCTGCGAGATCCTATAAAGCTGGAGGTGCTTCAGCTTCCTCGGTCTTCAGTTCGGCTTGCCGCTGCTTGAGCCTTGCCAGCAGGTCACTATCTCCTCCTTTGCTAGCCACTTCTAGGCGACATTGAACCTTCGACTTCCCGTCCCTCGTTTGAGAGACGGAATCAATGTGTAAGGTCGCGGGCTTGTCGGGCGTAATCTCAGGAGACATCTTGCTGAGATAATTCTTCAGATAAGCATTCCCAGAAACCGTCTTTTCGGTTCCGTCGATAATTACCTGAAGTTTCCAGTCAACCCAGGAGCGACCGTCATAGGTCACATTCTCGCTGGAGTAACCAACGACTTTATAAGAATCAATAGGTAGTTCTTTCAGGCTCGCAAATAGTCCACCCTTTAACTCAAAGGTTTTGCCCGCAACAGTTACCTCCTTCGGTCCAGACTTGGTAGCCGTCACAGCATCGCCAATCTGAGATCCTAGAGGAATGTCCTTCCATTCCTCGATCTCTCCAGGAGCCCAGAACAGCGTCGGGCTACCATCAAGAGTCCCTAAGATGGATCCAACCTGCCTGGAGGGATCTTTCCTGCTTGGAGACCACTGGATCTGATAAAACTCAATGGCCTGATCTTCCTTCACGTCAGACCAGGAGACACGAGGTTCGCCCCGCAACAGATAAGTGTTCAGCTGCTCAGGTGTGCGACACGTGGCCAGTTTGCTAGCTAGCTGAGGGCGGAAGCTTTCTGTGCGGTACATGCCATCCAGTTTCACCGGACAGGTTAAGTTGTACCCAGAGGGATCGACTAAAAGTAGCGGGCTTTCGCCAGGGACCAAAACAAACAGATCGGTCCCAAAATTCAAGTCACTATCCAGCGGGAACGTGCTTTTGCCCCAACGAATGCAAACGCTGTCCTCATAGGCATAAATGCTTGGGCGAGCTAAATACTTGTTGCCTTGCTCGGTAACTACAAACACAAGACTACAGCCGGATGGATCGTACTTTTCGTGCCCGATTAACTTTGCTACAGCCGCCAAGCCATCTCTGATGTCCTCCGGGATGTCTGTAGCATCGGAGAGCTCCATCTTATCGGTTAGGACAGACTGTAGCTCAAGTTCGTACCTATCTATCAATTCGCCTAAATTAGGTTCGCTTGCCACTGCTGTTGTTGTTGTGCTAGCTGCAGAAGGCGCCGCTACAGATGCTGTTGCTTTCTTTTTAAATGCCATGTTCAGTTTATTGGTAAAAAACATGCGACTGGGTTTTTCCCTGGCTTCGTGCCGTCGCTTACAGTTAAAAGCTTATTTTTTACAATTGCAACTGTCAAGGGGGTTTACATTTAATTTTAGTACCGTTATGTTTGTAATGCATCGCGTAAAATGGCGAAGTTAGGGGTTCTGCCGGTGCCTTAGCCTTTGCGCATCAGTAGCTAAGGCGATCGGCTATAAACTACAGTCACACCAGTAATTTTTGTAAGTATGTCCGTATCTTTATGTGCTAGCGCCGCGGCTTGGTCGGCGCTCAGGAAAAACATCCCAGAATTGCCTGAAAGTCACCACCTGGAGCCCAGGCACATAGCGCATTTAGAGAAAGACGGAATAAGTGAACGCCAAGCTATGGTGGCGGGCATATTCAGCGCAACGCCTGAGATGGCAGAGCAGCTGACCGGACATTGCAAGGCAGGGCTAATATTTAGCTACTTCAAGCCAGACGGTTTACATATATATAGATATGGTGAAGACGAGAAACCATTCTTTCGACTGAGGCCAGACAACCCAGTCGGTAAAGCCAAGTACCTCAGCCCCAAGGGGGCGCCCAGTTTCATCTACTATCCGCGCACAACAACTAAGGTTGATTTTGAAAACCTGAGCGGGTTGGAAGTCCTGATCGCAGAGGGCGAAAAAAAATCGCTTAAGGCCACGCTTGAGAGATTGCCATGTATTGGGCTTGGTGGCGTGACTAGCTATCGAACAGGTGATAAGCAAGGCGACGGTAGTCGGGCCTTGGGCAGCCTGGTCGAAGACATTAAACTGACATCGTGCCAGAAACTGATAATAGTTTTTGATAGCGACATCACCCACAAATGGCAGGTTGCCAATGCGATCAAGTCGTTAACCCATGATCTACTAGAAGCCTATCAGCAGCTAGAACAGCAGCAGTTAGGGTCGAACACAGTCAAGCCCAACGAGACGATAAAGCTAGCTAACAAGCTGAGATTTGCTCTGCTGCCTAATCGCTTGGCGGTAGCATCTGAGTCTAGTGACGATGAATGCCAGAAGGTTGGAATTGACGATGCATTAGTCCTGTTTGGAAAGGCTAACGTACAAAAGCTAATCGACAACTCACTGAAACTAGTAACTGCCAGCTGGGAAGGCCAAAACGAAGGCTTAAAAATAAAGTGCCTTTTTGCCGCTGAGCCATGCGGTGATTATGCCCCTAAGAAAATCGAGGTTGAAAATCAGCGCAACTACAGAAGCCTTGTTTACTGGATGGCCGCTAAATACTGCTACGCCAATGTTAGCGATTTTGGGTACATGAGCTATAGTCCAGCTGAGGGCATATGGAAACTGATTTCCAAAGACGAGTGGGAAAACATTGGCGAAAAAATAGCAGACGCCCAAGGGTGGAAAAACCGGCGCTCTGACTTGATGAATCAGCACCACAAAAAATTAAAAAACAAATTATCTATCGCTAAAGAAGAACTCAATCCTACCTATTTAATAGGGTTCACGAATGGCGTCTTGAATATTGATACGAATGAGTTGCTACCCTTTGATCCAAAGTACTTACTAACTCAGCGGCTAAACTTTCCATATAACCCAGAGGCCACATGCAATACATGGCTGGCGTGGATTGATTGGGTATTCAAAGGCAATGAAACAAAAATAGAGCTAATTCAGGCTCTATTTCGGTGGACCCTAGAGCCCAAAGACGACAGTGCTTATATGGCTCAAGTCTGCCCCATCGCTATCGGAGAAAGCGGCCATGGTAAAGGTACTTTTTTGCAAGTACTGAAAAATCTACTAGGGAAAGGATCATACGGGAAGTGGACGTATGACTCACTGACCGACTCAAACAGCCTTTTTAATCTGCTCCACAAGCGAGGCGCGATCGGAGAAGAGCTTAAAGGTGAGCTTTCATCGAAAATGGTAGCCAAATTAAACAGCATCGTCTCAAACGAAGAGATCGAGGTCTGGGCTAAGTACAAAGACAAAACTAGCCAGCCACTGCGAACGGTGCCATGGGGGGCAATGAATCACCCTATAAAGTCGAAGGTAGCCGACAAAGAAGGTTTAAATCGCAGAATTATTTACATTAAATTTGACCGCAAGCCAGAAACCGTAGACCCCAGGCTAAGCAGAAAACTAGCCGCTGATAACTCTGGGATATTCAACTGGGTTTGGTCACTTAGCCTTGATGATGCAGTAGACCGGATAAATCTGTACCTAAGATCAGATGACAATGTTCGGACCCAGACCGAATACATGGAAGACAGCAACACCGTCTATGAGTGGCTAAAATCGGTCGAGTTAGCCTCAGCTCAGACAGCCTTGCTAACAGAGTGGTACAAACGCTATCAAGCCTGGTGCAGTGAGGCTGGCTATGGCCACGCACTAGGGCGAAGAACCTGGAGCCATCAGATGCAACTAGGTGGATCAACAAAAGGCAATCGGACAGGCTCTGGCTACCCACTCACGGTACCAGCACTGAAAAACTTGAACACCAGACGAATGCTAGGGATACCGGCGCGTTAAGCCAGCAACCAAAAACTACATAGCAATCAAAAGCCGCTGGGGACTCTCTCAGCGGCTTTTCTGTTTTCGAGGATAGGTACTGACGCAAGCACAAAAACTACAGCCACGCCCGCCCGCTCTCCCCCTCTCCCCCCTTAGACTTTTGACCCAGGAGGAGCAGTAAGAAAAAATTAGGGTTCCGCCAAACTGTACTATGTACTTTCTGCAAAAAACTGCACACACCGCTCAAAGCCTTATCAGGTAAAGGTTTCATCACCAACAATGTAGTTACTACACAAGTAAGTGCATTCCTGAAACTACTAACAGGCAAGGGCTTCAAGGATTTAATGCACTTATGTACTTTCTACCCCAAAAGTTTTCCTAACTTGTCTATATTTTCTACTCCACTCTTATAGGAAGCCTTCTTTTGACTTTTCATCATCATTTACCTTTTTTGTACTTTTAAACTACACAAAGTACATTTTTAACTAAAAGTATTTATATATAAGGATTCTAGCGAATGTACTTTCTATGTAGAATGTAGATGTACTTTCTTTTTAAGTCCTAATCTACGAATTGCTATTGTTCGAGAAAATCGAATTTAGTACATACGTTCATACGAACACTCCTCGAAAAAACAGAAAGTACACTGAGGTGTACTAGCGTAGAATCCTTGTTCTTTCGTTGACTAGCGGATGAGCTTACTATCCTTTTTGGCGTCGTCTCCGTCCTGGGCGAAGATGCCGTTTAACTGTCAAGGGGGTTTACAGTTGCGTCGGTGTTCGTTACTATTGGGTTAGTAATTTTGGTTTGACTATGGTTGTTACTGAATACGTGCAGGGGTCGCTGACTTCTGTTGGCTCTAGTACCTCTGAAGGTATTCAGCTAACAGAGCAGCAAAGCGTTTTGGTTTCAGAAGTCTTGGAGTGGCTAGAGACTAGAAGCACTAAATTCGGGAAGGTCTCTGGCTATGCTGGCTCTGGCAAGTCATGGGTCACCAAGTACGCTGTAAATGCTGCTATTCAACGGAAGTTATTAAATGGAGACATCTGGGCGTGTGCGCCAACTCACCAAGCTAAGCGAGTCTTAGAAGAATCCTTGGGTGGCTCTAGCGTCCATGAGGTTTCTACACTGCATAGTGTGTTAGGGCTGAGGCCTTCTAGGGTTAAGTTTGAAAGCCATCATCGTGAGACGTTGGCTGAACTATTGTCTATCCCAATAGAGGAGAGAACAGAGCAAGAGAACCATCTTGTTGATGGGCTCAGCATTCGTCGCAATGCTGCTGATGAAGGAATGCAGGCTTTTATGCCAACCAAGTTTAAGGTTGGCATAAGCGCGGTTCGGTTACTCATTGTTGACGAATGGTCAATGATTGATAAAACGCTTTATGGATTGCTTTGTGAGTTGATAGCAAACCCAGATATGCATCCCGATTTACAGGTTTTGTTTCTCGGTGACCCGGCTCAGTTGCCGCCTATCGGTGAATGCGTCAGCGAGGTAAATAGCATTAACGGGTTCAGCCAGCTCACTCAGGTTGTTCGATACTCAGGATCTATCCTTGAATACTGCAATAAAGTACGGGAGGTTCCTGACTATGAATGGCTTCATCAAAAGGTAGAGCAAGACGATACTTTGCTGGTGCTGAATCGCTGGGAGATAATGAGTCAGTTAAAAGATTTATATGCGGATGGTGAGTCTGTCCGTTTTGTTTCAGCAACTAACGCTCGTGTTACTGAGCTGAATTATGAGATCCGCTCAATATTAAAAGAAGGCGCTAAAGGGCTTTTTTACGAGCCTGGAGACGTTGTTCTTACCCTTAACGCAGTATCTCGGCAAGGTGGGAGCGTTTATGATGTTGCCTGCCAAGGAAAGAATTCGAATCTTGTCGAGCACACTAGTACATTGCTTGAGCTTGGGGAGCCGTGCGTCCCTGGTGACTTAGTGGGCTTAGGTAAGTCTGACGCGACTCGGCTTAGTAAGAATAGTTTCACGTTTAGATCCGAGCTAGGTACTGAGTTTGAGCGCTTGATTTTCCGATATCGCCCTTATGACTCGGATGAAGCTTATTCAGTGAATAAGGCCCTGTGCCTAATAAACCCGGACCAGTTTACTCAATGGCAGGCAGAGTGCAAACAGCTTTTGTCTAGGGCTCGTTCAACCCAGAGCCGGAGCCGGGATAAGAAAATGTCGCGAGGTCAAACGGGAGATCAAGCCAAACAGGTATGGTCCGCACTAGGGCTGAAGGATTGGTGGACTTGGGCGGGCTCCAATAATCCGGTAACTGCGGTTGAATATCAGCAGATTAAACGCCAGTTATGGATTGATTACTTTTCCCTGCTGGGATTTGCCGACAAGGCTAGTTACTCCTATTGCTCGACTGCGCATCGCGTTCAAGGTTCTACCGTCGATATTGTTGTTATTGATATGGCCTCGATCATTTCTGGTGTCAAGAACTGGGCAAAGCAAGACGGCACATGGGACACACGCAAGTTGCTGTATACAGCGGCAACACGAGCAAGGAAGCAGATTGTATTTATGGTTTAGCTATGCCAGCGAATTCAATTGGAAAAAACACGAGTTACGAGCATAGCTGCTATGAAATTTGGTGGAATGATAACGACAGAAAGTTAACTCTTCGCATTAATGGCCAGGGCAAAGCAGGATTCATTCTACCGGTCAAATCGAAAGACATTAGCGGCTTTGTTGACTGCTTTGCCAGGCACTGTCCGCCAGATTCAAAAGGTGATGCGTATTTCCCTGTCGCTGAAGCTATAGCTGATATTGCGGCGACTAAGACCACCAAGTTTGGCAGCTGCGAATCTTGTGGAACTAGGCTCTATAGATTTGGCGGTTATTACGGTAGCGGAATGTGCGGAGTCTGTTATCAGGGTGATTCAAGTTTATTAGAAGAAAGAGGAGGCACCTGGTAATGCCGTTTTCAAAAGGTAGATCAAGAAAGATTGAGAGGCAAACTCAACCTTTAACCAAGGATTCATTCATTGCGATTTGGAAGGCACCAGAAGGAGGCAGCCCACTAGACCAAAATATATATGCTTACTTCGATTCTTTTTGCCGCTTATTGGGTCCTGACTTCTTAGCTCGTCATGGCATTGTCGATGTAGATTCTGCATCTAAATATTTTGGAATTGGTCAATCTCATAAAAAGATGCCTGATGGCGGTCCTCGCTATTTAGTACAGACAGATGCCATTGAATGGGCGTTGCATGTCTTAAATAGTGACTCTTATGAGTACGAACGTTTGATAGCTTCTTTGAGAGCCAAGGGTATCACCTATTCAAATGGTCGTGTCTGGGTGAATGCTAATGAAGATGATTTGGACAAGGCAAAAGATAAAATTTTTGAAGTGATGCGAGAAGATTTTGATCTGAACCCAAAAGAACAGGTTCAGCTACTAGAGACGATGCTCAAGGTACTAGATCCTTATGGGCTACGTTCGCTATGAAAAAGACGGATCTATTTAATCAGGCAACTAATCGAACTTGTAACTTGGCCGGACTGGATTATTCATTTCGATTAGACGGCGGAATCGGTCACTACCCTCATACAAATGTATGGCTATTGTTCGAGATAAAAGGATTTAGCGGCAACCCCGTAAAAGTTCGACTAAAGATAGACACAGGTGAGCTTTTTTACTATCACCATACGTATCGAAAAGAAGGCGTTGAACTTAGTGAAAAGCTTTTAAGTCTTTTTGGCTCGGCATGTTTGATCGCTTCAACATTGTCGGCAGAAGAAATCATAAAATTAGCCGAGTTTCACAACATCAATATCAGACTTAACTATCAAAGCTTGATGGAAGCGACTTAACCATGATCCATCAATTAGAAATCCCTCTCACTCGTCGCAACACCACTTACTACCCATGTATCGCCCATCAATATCCGCAAAATCATAGAGTCATCCCCGGCTTAGATGCCGAATTATGTCGGTGTCTTTCATGCGTTGAACGTGGCGGCATTTGGTGGGTAGACGCCAATCAACGGGCTGACTGTCTGGATAAACGCAAACACAAGCACCCATACCTAAAACAGGTTTACGGTCAGGCGGATACACCCGTAGACCATGACTTAGAGACCAAGGAAACCAAGGCTCAAGCCGCTAAGCGAAAAAACCCAGCCTGGGCGGGGCAAAAACTTGGCAAAAACGATAACGAAACAGACTCAACACTATGGTCGCAACACTAGAGACAAAGGTAGAATCACTTAGCTTTGAAGCATATCCATACCCATCTGGCGGACCTAATGAGTGGCTTAGCTGGCTCAATGAGATGATGGGCGACGTCTGGAGTGATATCCAGGAAGAGATAGACCCACTACTTACAGCTAGCATTCAAAAGTTTAATCCCAATAATTGCCCTGGGTTTGATACTTTTCGAGGGTGGGGGCGCCTTGACGAACTAACCCATGATTGGGAAGAAATTGGCGCTGACAACTTACCTAGTGCGGTCGTTCTTGATATTGAGTCCATTAAGTACATCCATTTAGATTCGGTCACTTGGCTCCCTTGCCTGTGTATTTGCTATGGCAATGATGGTTGCTGGTATGCATGGCAAGAACAGAACCCTATGCACATGTGGGAAGAAAACCAGCGCCGTACCATTCCATTCCCTACAGGTCTAATTATTGTTGGCCAAAACGCCAGCGCTCATGACTCTCAGTTTTTAGATTGTGAATATCTACCCGTCTCCGATAGCAAATGTACCTATATTGATACTCGCTCGCTTGCAGCTATCATTCGTGGCGTCCACCCTAGCCAACGGGCTCAATGGGAAAAGCACAAAGTCACACTTTCTCAGGGGAAGCCTGTACCGGATTGGGTAACAGAAGCCAGCGATCTTAATCTTGAGGATCTCACTAGAGACCTGCTTGGCATCGAAATAAACAAATCGGTCAATGGCTGGCATGCGCATAATATTCCAGCACCCAAAACATTGTTTGAGTACTGCGCTCAAGACGTATGGGCCACGCTTCTTTTGTTTCAAAAGCTTTGGCCATTGGTTCAGAAAATCTATGCGGCTAGTCCTATTGTTTGGTGGGGTATGGGAGCTGTCACCGGATTGCGCTATCCAGTTGGCCGATGGCCTAGCCTGGTTGATGGCTTGTACTCTGAATATGAGGACGCCAAAAAAGTTAAACCACCACTGCGGGATGACGATCAGAAGTCTTTAGTCCACTGGGGCAAGACTCATTTTCAAGACTTTTCTGAAGGGTTCGACGTTGGCGGCATGATGGCCATGAGAATCAACCCAGCTAAATGTGTATCCGGGGAGTGGGACTCTACTGTATGGAGTCAACCAGGCTTTATCCGCACGATAATGATGACTGGCACAGGTGACGCGCCTGATGGAAATGGCTACGTTCCTGTACAGGTTAGGGTGCCCGTCCCTGATATCCCTAGCAATACTCTGGCGAAGACACTTGCTACGCAGCCTATCATCGCAACACCACTGGCTCGAGCACCTCGCAGCATTTCAGCATCAAAGAAAGCAAAAGCTGACTGGTTACAGAAACGCCCTTTAGTTGATATGGCCTATATCATGATCGGGCTGCTAGATTGCTTCTGCTTGGAGTATGAAATTGATGGTTTTTTGATGGTCCCTGACCAAGAGTCGATGTGGTGGGGAGTGAAAGAATGCGACTTTCCCTTGTTTCAAAAGGCTGTCACAAAGTCCCAAGAAATTTCACTAACTATCATGGAGGGCTGGTACCTGTGAAGCTTGTCATCTTAGATACGTCGGTCGTCGCTTTCGGTATTGGGGCAAAAATAGGAGAACTGTATCCATTTTTAAGCCCTAGAAAAGACACGATACGGGTATACAACTACGCTTATAAACTCGCTGTTGATTCGCTCAAAGAATTAACTAGCGATGAAATGATTCGACTAGCAACAGTACTAGTTGATTCTATCAATCAGCGTTTCAATGATGTGCCTGTTAAGTCTGAAGGAGAAAAAAGAGCAGATTACAAAGCTCGGCTTACCGAATACATTCAAACTGAAACACCAAAGCGACTGAACGATATCATTGGACAGTCAATACCCAAGACTTTATCGACCAAATATCAACAGGCCCTTGATGCCATTGAACTTTATGCACACATTGCAGCTGACTGGGTAAATCAGCTAGGCTGGGCTCCGATGCTCCAACAACAGGACTGCGCAGTTGTCTGGGCCGTTGACTCTAAGCCATATTGGAGGACAAGCATAGACCCTAATTACAAGGGATGCCGCAATGCTAAGATCCCTCAGTACTATGCGGCATTTAAGGGTATTGGCCAAGCCGATGGCGTCAGCGCTGAAATCCCTGGACAGGAGGCTGATGATGTTGCTGCTGCTATCGTAAGATTGTGGTTAAGGGAAAGTAGCGGTCAATTTGACCAAATATTTTTAGGAACAATTGATAGCGATTGGCACGGACTTGTGCAGAGCCCTAATATATTTTGGCTTAACCTCAAAAACTACCCGCCTAGAATTCGCAGCAAAGAGATTATTTTTAACTGGCTCTGCAGTAAGCACAAGCAACAATCTAAACGAAAACAAAACCTATGGCCATTGCCCGACTATAATTCATTCAACCCCGCTCATATCTGGGACTGGAAAGTAGCCGTTGGGGATAGTGCAGACAATCTAGGCGAAGATAGCGCAAGACTCATGATTGACTTATTGCACCCACCGAAGCACTTCGATCCACTGCAAAATCCAGACAGCATCAACACTCTTTATTCTGCGATTAATAAAGCAAAAAAAGGCACTAAAAGCAGCGTTCCTGCAACAGAATTAGAGTTGGCCATGT
Source organism: Cyanobacteria bacterium P01_F01_bin.13 (assembly GCA_039191365.1). Lineage (GTDB taxonomy): Bacteria > Cyanobacteriota > Cyanobacteriia > Phormidesmidales > Phormidesmidaceae > Leptothoe. The sequence continues at coordinate 34,711 of JBCCXQ010000001.1, forward strand.
TAGAACTAGGGGTAACCGCACCGATTGATACCCTGGCAATCCCCGCAAATTTGATATTATAGATTTAGCGTTTTTCAAAAAAATGACAGCTACCCAAAAATACAAAAAAAGACTGGCTGGGTTGCTGGCTTACAAAGAGTTAAAGCCACACCTTCCAGCCCCGCCGGGGGTACGAACAAAGGTAGATTCTGCCCGGAATTTATCAGATGTCTGCGGCAATATAGTCTCTGCTAGCGTCGTTGCTAAGTGGAAGTCGGGTGACTTTTCTGACGAGCTTGATGACAACGGCCTAGAGGCCATCAGTAAAATAGTGGCTCACAAACGTAAGACCACACATGAAATTAAGTATTACTTGCAGACTGGTCAATGGTTGCCTGATCAGGTAGGCCAACAGATCATGCACTTACAACAAGCTATTGTTGTAATAAATGGGCAAATTAAAGCGCTTGTTGCGGCTTGATCACTTAATTTGTTTGTAATTCACATAGAAGTATATCGGTGTGTGTTAGTCTGTACCCGATACAGTACACCGATATACCTCTATGGTCGATAAACTTGAGCACTGGCAGTTAACCCACTACCAAGAGATAGAGCTACCAAGACTTCAGGCGCTTATCGACAAAGCATCGGCCAACGCTGAGTCAACAGTAAAATTACTAGAAAATGCGGAGCCACGTTTCAAGAAGGCTGGATTTAAGTCTTTCTCTAGTAACGATATCAGCGGGGTAAAAAGAGACAAGACATCTGGACCGGTAAAGACCAGTGCAATTACTGATAGAACCATATACAAGTTAGCTTTTTTACTTGATATCGACCCTGATCTTAGTTGGGGTGCACTATTCCTTAGGTTGTATTTGTCAGGAAAGATAGACAATCTATCTCAACCTACCCTGAACGCAATCAAGGATGCGTGCAGCTTAAATCCTGACGTTTCTATTGAATTTAACGTACTAAACTGGTTATCAGAGGCAGGCCCCAGAGAGCTTAGAGACTTGATAGTCTCTGCAGTCAATCGACTAGCCAAAATAGAGCCCTCTGACAACTCAACCAAGGAGGAAAGCTTGTACGTTTTCATACAAAGCATATTGGTTCATCAAGAGGTCTCCCTTTCGGATCTCTTGATGAATACCGCACTGACTCAAGAGAGCTTAGAGCTACTTAAGCAAGACAAAGTAAAAACAACGTACGAACTGGAAAGTCTAGCCTCTTGGCTCACCGAGATAACTAATGAGGTTTGGACCGCCGCTAGTTTATTGGAACTTTACGAGATCCAGGTCCAGCAAAAGGCATTATGACTTCAATCATGTTTTCAGTAAAAAACTAAGATTTAAGCCATTTGGCTGAATTATTTTATTTTTCATTACTTCTATCGCCTCTGTACTGGGGCAGATGATATCGATCTGACTGCCTCGTGATAAAAAGCTGACGCCGGACGACCGCGCCGCTTTGAGTACCACAGTTTGCTGTGCCTTCTTGAACTGTTCTAGTTCGTTGCTATCTAGACCAAATGCAGCCACACGGTTAGAAAAATTGGAATAGTTAAACTCACTCACGCCAGTAAATTGTTGTAGACATCATTTTCAGGAACTGTTCTCGTTAAAGCTATCGTAAATACACCCTAACCGAACTTATATGGAATCGTATACGGTTTTATGCCGTATTGCCACGCTCGTCTTGACAATATCGCATTTATGAACTCGATGAAGTCATTGTGGTTCCTTGACAAATAACTGTAAAGGGGGTTTACAGTTGCATTTGTAACTGCTACATTTGTGAATGTAAGCCGTTAAGAAGAATTAATGATGCAGTCACAAGCCGCCACTGATTTATATACCGGTTGCAAGCGGGTAAATGATAGCCAGCACAACATCTTTTTGTTGGGGCATAAAGTCTCAATGATCCAATTAGACATGGTAGTGGGCAAGTGGGTGTATGAGCGCACGGGATTTTCTTCTGTTTTCTTCGAAGACTGCGTAGAAGTAGCCAGGGAGGACATAAAGAAGACTGACGTTGTTACAGTCGTTCAGGTCCGTTTGGCGACAGCTAAGCCAACTTACCTGGCCAAGGGTTGGGGTAACTGGAAGCAGCACGGCTCTGGCAATTCCTGTCAAGTGACAGTAGTTGATGAGCAGGGTGAATTTACCTTGTGGGTTCCTGTTGGCTTCGCTGAGTCGCTTAGCGCTGGCGACATTGCCGAGTTGAGGCATGACGCTATTGATGGCCCTTTCCTTAGGGAGATTCCTACTTTTTAAGGCGTCATGTTTGAGATTGGCGATGGTGAAGCTAAACCATTGACTGATAATGACGCCGTTCCATCTGAATTGAGGTGAATGACATGACATCTGCAATTGTTTACGACTGCGAAATTATTAAATGCATTCCCCCTCGGGACGGCACTAAAAACAATGACCTGGCCTACTGCAACGGCTGGGATGACCACGCCAATATGGGCATATCAGTTATTGGTGCCTATGACTACTTGACTGGCCAACTCAAAGCCTACGTCGAAGAGGAAATGTGCGCTCAAATTCCTGGAGTTGATAGCTTCGCTAGCTTCCAGCAGCTGGTTGACAATCGAGAGAGAGTCATCGGCTTCAACTCTCTCTCATTTGATGACAAGCTTTGCAAAGCTCACGACATCTGGGTAAAGACGGACTATGATTTGCTTTGTGAAATCAGAATGGCAACCGGTCAATCGGCGTCTTACACAAAAGGCAAGACCCGAGCAGGCTACAGCCTGGACGCCATGGCAAGCGCAAATTTAGATACTAAGAAAACCGGTCATGGTGCATTGGCTCCCGTCTTGTGGCAACAAGGTCAATATTACGAGGTTATACGGTACGGACTGAACGACGTGATGCTGACCAAAAAACTCTTTGACAAGCGGGCGTCGTTGATTGATCCAACGAATCAAGCGACCGTGACATTGAGAGAGCCTTTAGGCATATAGCTTTACTTGATGGCCGTATTTGTTGATTTAGTTATTTAGTTTTGGAGTTTGGAGTTTCGCATGAATAAGATGAACACGATTAATCCCAATATCACTGTTGAAGAAGTTGAATACTCAGCCCTTGATGACTGGGTAGCCGCTCGCAGCGAACAACAGCAACTAGAGGCTCAGGCTAAAACAATAAAAAAAGAAACCGAGGTTTTATTCGAGAAAGCGCAGGCTGAGGCGCTTGGGTACCTAGCCAAGGCCAACGGGCTGGTGGATGTCGATCCGGAGGCTTACCCGTCGACCTTGGCCGACGCAAAAATTAAAACGTTCCAGTTTAATTCGCTCTTTAAGGTTCAGGTTAGCTTTACCACCGTGTTGCAAGACAACGAAGAGCTGACTCAGTTAACTGAGTCGCTTAAGGCTGAACAATCAACCCTAGAGAAGGCTAATGAGGCTGAGATTAATGTCTTGTTGGCGGAAAGAGCGCTATTAGGTATAAAGATTGCCGCACTCAGGACTAGTTCCAAGGCAACCGAGTTAAGTCAAAAGGTCAGCGAACTTAGGGGCAGTCTGACCTTCCCAGCAGTCAAGTCTATGGCGCTGAAAAAGGTAAAGCCATGATCGAACCCATTCTCATAGCCCTCGCGATCTTATGCTTCGTGATCGGTGCCATCACCCCGATTTGGGGGCTAGTGTTGCTGGTAGGGACCAGGGTGCGGTGGGCGAGGCGCAGGAATAAGAAGTAGTTTAGTCTGGAGAATTAACAGTGAAACTAAGGCTCACGCAACGGTAACAGTGAAACTAAGGCTCACGCAACGGTTAGTTCTATTTTTTATCAAGTGGATTGATCTCCTGGAATCTTGGGCGATTTTTTCCGATGACAGTCCTGAATCAAAAAAAGAGGCCCAAGAGCTTCACGAAGAGGCTGTTGAGGTTAAGAGAAAGATCTTGAAAGATGCTGGAATCGTCTATCCATCAAGGGATTGACGCTCAACAGTAACCACGCTGGGTTCCATGCTCAGCCTGTCTCATTAGCTCAGTGGATAGAGCACCCGCCTTCTAAGCGGTTTGTCGCTGGTTCGAGTCCAGCATGGGGCGTAGGACGATCTCCCGTCCTTTCTTTGTAAAAACGGAGACTGTATGAATAACAAACCAATTAAGCCCTGGGTTCCATCCGGGGTCTCAGACAACGCTGAAACCAGGAGACTGGTTGACGTTTACTGGCAAGAGCGCTTATCTGAGGCCGCCAATGCTGAACTCCCGCGCCTTCAACGCCCGAATCGATTTGCAAGAGAGCCTCTGCTGCCCCCAGTAGCGCAATGGCAAGACCCTGATCGAGTGAGGGTTTCATGAACAAAAAATCTCTCATGACGCGCCTTACGGATCGAGGTGTGCCAGCAGAAAAAGCCGCCGAGCTAATAGTTCGCGGATTAACAAGTGTCAACGGAGTTGTAAAAAGTGGAACAAACGCCAAGGATCGTTGATCGCGTCTATCGTCGCCCCGATGGACAGAGCATTATTTTGCAGTTTGATAGAACGACTGGTGAGGCGCTGTTTGGTAGCCGGTGGTGGGATGAAAAGACTCTCAAGTACTTAGGGTACTACCAGCAGGCCCCAAAGGCAGAACAACTGCCACCGCAATCATCACTAAAGTTTAAGGGGGCGCCGCCGGAAAAAGGCGTGTGGCCAAAGATAAGCAACCGTCGTCGCGGCAAGGCTGTCGGTCGCTGGATTTGAAAAATTAACCCAGGGCTTCCTGTAGGATGTCGGCCCTGGGTGCTCACCAAACAAACAAGGAATCAATTGTGACAAAGAAAACAACTGATCAGCTGCAAAAAGAAATCAATGGAATAATGAGCGACCTTGATAGGCTTAACAAGCTCAAGCAGCCCACTGACTGCCCTTTCAAGGCAAAGCAGCAACTAGAGGAAATTAAAAATATCCGGACTAAATAAGAGGGAAAAGTAATGCAACAGATGATAGTGTTTGCCGTGATTATTGCGGCGATTTGTGAGTTCGCCCTAGTCGTTAACTGGGGCGTAGGGCTATGAAGAAGAAGAAGCAAGGCTTAAGCTTAGCCATAACTGATATATCGGGGGATATTCTGACGATCGCAGATAGGCCCTGCAAGACATATAAAGATTACCTGAACAAGGTGACGAAGACCAAAATGGCGCTAGCTCACCTTGCCTCGCGGTTAGGTGCAAGCTCTCAGGGTATTGAAAATCTTGCAAAAGCATTGTGTGGAAGGTGGGAAGAATGACAATCCAAGACAAGCTGACTGATCGACAATTTGAGTACATCAGCCTGAGAAGCCAAGGGCTGACCACCGAAGAAATCAGGGAAGCGCTTTACCTGTCTCATCAATCACTAGTAAGCGAAGGGTGTATAAGAGCTGCAAAAAGAGCACAGGCAGTCAGCTTGTCTCAGTTGATTTTTTGGTACGGCCAGGACAATCCTGTCGACGAACCACCTCTACTACTAGGTCACCAAAAATATATGATGATCAAGCATGCCTGCAATGGCGCAAAGCACTCCTTAATAGCCAAGTGGCTAAATGTCACCCCTGGTTGCATCTCTCAATACATGCAAGTGGTTCGAGGTAGAGTGGGCGCCAAGAATCTATATCACCTTATGTACATATTGGGCCAAAGAGGGTTTGAATTAAGGCGGCGGCCATTGGCTGGGCGACGGGGGCTAGGACGAAGAGAGTCCGCTTAGCAATTAGATTTTGGATAGTTCAAGGTGAGAATAAAACATGAGTAAACGAAGTCAATTCAGGGCTTTTGCCCGTGAACACATAAAATCCGAGAACGCGCAACACTCTAGAGATTCATTCAACGAAATCCCTCCCTACCAATGGCCTGCGTCAAGCGCTAGAGAGAAAAAACGATTTAAGGTCTTGAGAAGTCGAGAATTCCTGGCGCAGCTATTTAATGAGCCCAATGGCGTTATCAGGATTAGTGTCACAAAATCTCAGAAAACTATAGCTCTATATTCTTATCTACGAAGTAAACAACAACAACAAATAGTACAAATATACTGTATAGTAGACAGGTAACTAATAGCGCTTCAACGCTGTCTACAAAGTATTTAAAGAAAGTGAAAGTACAAAAGGTCAGTTTTGAGAACTCGAACCAAGTTGCATGGTTGGTGATTGGCGATGACTTTTTGCCAGTTGACCCCATCCAAGACTTCCTTGAGTACTACCGCAATATTGATCGGTCACCGAATACTATCCGCTCCTATGCCTACCACCTAAAGCTCTACTGGGAGTACCTAGAGGCTAAGGAACTTGACTGGACAGCGGTTAAGGTGCCAGACCTAGCCGATTTCATGTTCTGGCTCAGATATCCATTGCCTAAAGGCGTAGCATCAATGATGCCACAGGAGTCTCAGCGATCTGAAGCATCCATCAACGGCATCCTGACGGCTATCTGCATGTTCTACGACTTCCACGAGAAGACAGGACAGGTGCCACACATTCCGCTGTACCGCTCCAAGGTTATGCCAGGAAAGCGATATAAGGGCTTTCTGCATCACATCACTAAGGGCAAAGCGGTGAAGACACGACTGCTAAAGCTCAAGGTGCCGAAACGAGCACCCAAGACGATAGAGGAAGGGCAGATCCAAGTGCTAATTGATGCCTTGTCAATTAATATAAATCCTGCCACTACTTCAAACGCATAGAATAATTAATTAGCTATTGAAACCCAAACATCTTCAAATTCAGAGAATTATATAAGGTGTCTTTTTTGAAAAATAATCAATTCAAAAAATAATCCATACCTTTGTATACATGTCTACAAGGTAGTTTCAGGGTTTACAGTCAACAATTATCAGTATTCGAAAATCGATGCGTCTCTAACGAAAAAATAAAGTGCTTGACCCAGTCAAATAAATATGTAATATAAATAGGGTCTGCCTAAGTTTAGGCAGACCCTATTTAACGCGAAGGTCTGAACAAAAATTAAAAGCAGGAGCCTGAGAAACTCTAATCTGCTGAATCAAGTTGTTCAAACCGAAACCAAAAAACAACCTTCAAATGGAGGCAGCTTTTCAGTGTCAAATTTTAAACATTGCTATGTTACACGATGAATTCCCAAAATGTCAACCGCCGGTTACTGACATAGCAAAATATCGACACCGGCACTCCCAGCCCAAAAAGGGGCTCAAAGCAGTGAACACAGTAATAACATCAAACCTCGACCTTGAAAACCTAATAAAAGGCTTTAAGTCAAGTACCTCAAAGGTTTTACGAGCTATTAACGAAGAACCTGATGGAATATTTACCAAGGCACTTGCTGTCCGAGTTGAGTTGTCAAAAGATGCTGCAAGGCGTCAAGCATTGAAACTTAAGGAGCTAGGATTAGTCCGGCTTGAAAAAGTGCAGCCACTTAAAAACGGCCCCAAAGCTGTGGCTTTATCGACCACTGCATAGCGTGCCATTTCTGGGTATGCGCTAATAAATTTTGCGTCCCATTTTTTGCGCTGGGACTCGGAGTCGTGGTTTGACAGTGCCACGTTCAAGTCCCACTCTACGGTATCCCCATGACCCTCAATTAGCCATCCGTCTTTTAGGTCTCGGGAATGTTGATCTGCTGCTTTCTTAAGATGTCGCGGGATCGTATCTAGCAGCTCAGACGCTTTTTCGCTGACATAGGCGTCTGAGCTGCCCCTAAGGTCGTTTAGCCGATAAACGACCAAAAAACCTCGGTGAATGAATTGCCTGACAACGCCGCGACTTTCAGTTGACCTAAATTCGTCTAGCCAAGCTCTCATCTCGGCGTTGAGATGAGAGTAACTTTTTTGGCGGTTTAACCCAAACATGTTCACAGTTTAATGCATGGACACTAATCACTTTTTCGGGAATAGCGGGCGTTTGATACGCCCCATCTTCCTTCGCTTTCGCAAGCTGATAACAGCTACCGGGGTGGGCTTGTTCTAGCCTGTTGTCCCAGCCCTACTTTAGTTGCTGGCTGGCAAGCATTGAATTATTCATCCCATCCAAGGGCCTTAACATCTGCAATATTCATTAGGAATCGCCCGCCTACGCAAAGCACGGGCATCCACCCATTAGGGCAGCGATTGAATGACTGGGATATGTAGTCTAGGCTATGAGACTCTTCATGGTATCGTGGCGTGCCCGGGCCATTAAGGGCATTCGCTAGTGTAGCGCAGGCTTGGCTTCCCGCAGAAAGCACCTCTGTGGCGGCATTCCCGCTAACTTGTTGCGTAACTATTAGGTAGATTTCAAACTTGACTTTTTGGGGGCTCACAGAAACCCCCTGCTTAACTTCTTTCGGATCGGTCGTAATATAAAAATTATTCATTTGAGCAGACTCCATTAGGGCGTGACTGGGTACTGATGAGGTAGCAAGGTCATTCCTATCCGTGCAGGGCCGCCTTGACGGCCCGTAATGCCCTTGCTACCGGATGCCTAATAAGTAAATCCCATGCAACCTAGGACTTTACTCGTATCGCTAGCCAAGCGAACGACTTTGTATGGTGCCACCATCTGGCTAGCCGAAGCTAATCCAGCCTGCTTAGCCATGGACTGCATAGGAAGCGAGACGATCAATACCTCATCGCCGGACAGATCTTGCGGGATGCCATTGGCATCACCATAGGTAGTCTTGACCGTCTCTCCGGGGAGAGAACTTTCGACCCTTTCCGTGTCTGTGGAAATCCGAGCTACTCCTTCGGATTTGTATTCAATCGCTTGCCCGCTGACCTGTTCGGCAACCCAGGTCGTGGGGCTTTTTTGGACAAGACCCTCAAAATCTTCCTCGTTGTAAACATGAACAGGATGGGGAGTCAGATTGATTACTTTCATTTTTTTTGTTTTCCAGAAGGTTTGCTTTCAACAATTAAACAATAACTGCAATCAGTTATTGCTGTCAAGGTCTTTCTTTGAATTTGTCTCTGACGTCACAGCGACCGCTGATTACAGCTGCTGCGATGGCCGAAAGGTATTCGCCCCAGGCCACGGATTCGCGCTGTGTCCCTTGAAAAACGATGTATCCCTTCTTTCTTGCGTCGGCGGCGAGCGCATCAAAAGCTGCAGGGTTTACTCGCCCCTGCAGAAACTTAGTCTCCTTTCTAGGTTGGCCTGGCTTTCTTTTTTTCATGGCATAACTGATTGCAGATATGCCACACCATAGCACATTGCACTGGTAGATTGAATGCCCCGCGCCCCATGATTTGCTAGATTCTAAGCAAGGTTTCAGTCAGCGCACATGACCAAATTCGCATCAGAAGTTTTCCCGATCAACGATGCTCGCCCGCACATATCCTCTGAGCATTGCCCATGCGGTCCCGTGATCCGCAACGGGGTAGCATCCAGTTAGAACGGCACCTTTTTCTATGCAGGGCACTTTAGTCATAGGGCAAGAAAATAGGTGTATCAATCAATCGGCTTCTACCAACGCTGTACCGCCCTCGTCATCAGGCTTTTTATAGTCTTCTACAATGACCGCCTTGATACCGTGCTCGTCCAACAGTCGGCAGGCAATCTTGTTGCCAATCTCGCCAGAATCATAAAGGTGCTTTGGGAACTCAATCCAGTACTCTGTCGAAACATTTGGATCGGAGGATTCATCTAAGGCCCTGACGCCAATCGTCAATCCACCCAATGGCTCAAGGCTGAGGATCTCATGGTGCACCTGCAAGCCACAGGGACGAACAAAAGCAATACTCACGCAGCCGGGTGTAATCGCTACACAGGCTGGAGCTTTGGGTTTGATTTGAAATGCGTTTGGCTGCATTGAGAAAAGGTAAAAGTTTGCTCTATTTTAGTTGGTCATACTTCACCCAACGGTAAATCCACCAAGTTCACCCAATCGCTAGGGGCGTGCTCTGCCTCCTCTGCCTTTATCAGTCGGATAATCCTTTTTCTATATCCGCGATCGCCTTTTGGAATGGCTCGATATCTATTTGGCTGGCCAGATCTGGGAGGTCAGCCACGATTTGCTTAATCTCTTCTAGCGCCTGGGCCATTTTGCCTTGGCGCTGCTTTAGTTTTTGATTTATCAGTTCTTTGTTTTCTGAGTTATAGACTTCAGCCTCTGCAGCATTAAGACCGCGAGAAATACAGTCCCTCAAAACTGAGTTGACATCTAAGTGAGCACTTCGCTCAACCAATACGTTCAGGCGCTTCCATGTGGTGTCGTCTAGGGTGATCTGAGGTCTTTTGCTCGCAGGCATATCGAAACCTAATTACTGGCCACAGCCTACCAGAAAAATATTTCTTGCGCCAAGCATGCATTTAGCCTGCTTTAAGTTTGCGCAGTTGACGACTCCGTGCTAGAACTATGGACACAGAAACTTGAACCCGGTTCAAATCGCATTATGCCTATTGACTTTCGTTCTGCAGAAGAAAAAGACAAAGACCGAAGGTGCCCTAAGACTTCTGAGCATCTGCAAAGAGTTTTAAGTGGTTTTAACCATCAGGCCTTGCCTAGTGTTCCTTTGCGGTTTAAGTCAAAGCTGCCCGTGCTTTGCTGTGTCTACGTGGCCTATGTCAACGATGACATTTACTACATTGGCAAGACACAGAATCTAAAGCAGAGGTGGCAGGGTCATTCACCGCATCTTTTGGCGAGATTAAGAGAGTCCGAGCAACTGTGTTTCCCTGCCTTAGCAAGAATTGGGTGGCAAGAAGTGGATGCAAGTATTTTGGATCTTACAGAATCCAGCTTGATACAACACTGCTTTCCCCTGATGAATGTCTCAGAAAATTATCGTTACTCTTTCGAGGAGTTGTGATTTTTTTGAGTTTTCTCATGACCTAGGCATGACCTATGCATGACCTAGGTCACTAAGCGGTCACAGGTAGGTCACCAAATCGCTAAACCCGTTTAAATAAGATGCTTTTGCTATTCCTATGGATGTTCAAGTTTTAGACGATACTTTTACGGCTGCAGAGGTGCGACTTTGCATTAAATCCGAGACAGGGCGTTCAGTCGCCTCTCGGACTCTTCGCCGTTGGCGTCAAAAATTGGACATTCGCCCGTGTGAATTTGACACCTATACACATAGCCAGGTTGACGCCTTAGTCACCTTGGCTGTTTGGGTGGGTTCAGGGAGATCTATCGATCATTTCATTACCAAGAACTTCGATCTACTCAAGGAGCTTTAACCATGAAGACTACACAAGATCTCAAGAACGCTAAAACCGGTACACCTAAAGGTTTTAGCCGCGAACAGGCCCAGCAGCAGCCAGCAGCGACGCCTGGAGCAGATCAGGCGCTAGCGTTGGCTACAGGGCTAGAGCAGACTTTGTTGGCCCAGGCTGGCTCTGTGGCCGAGTTAGCGCAGAAAACTGACTTGGCTGCAACAGCGATCGCTAAGCCAATCGCGGAATTCGTTGGCAACGTTGCCAACGGGACTTTGCTTATGTCAAAAATCGCTGAACAGGTTGAGTCACTTAACTCTGGGCCTTCAAGCCTGGGTGTTGGCAACGTTGATGTAAGTGCCCCTGTGCTGCCAGCCCTGCCAGAGGCCAAAATCAACCAAAACTTTTTTAGTGCTCCTAAGCGCATCACGGGTGTGTGAGATTGTGAGTCAAAAAATGAGCCCTTAGATCTACGGAGTGACAAGGGCTCATGAATCACTCACTCACTCTCACACCCACTCACTCAGCCTCACAACGGCTTGAACCCTTGCTGCTTGGGGCGTGATGCCACTTTTAGGTAATCTCACGCCTCACTCAACCTCACACTCAACCTCACGCCATGCAAATACGCGAGTCTTGGATCTGCTGGTCTCTAGTTGTAGTCCCAGCCCTATTTACTTCCCCTGAAATGCTTTCTGTATTCAGAGAGTCAGCTGCTATCGGCTACGAAACCAGGCGGGAGGCACGCACGCAGGCCAGTGAGCGCAATGCGGCTATTCGCCACGCTGACACCGCAAAGGCAGATTCCGCGATTGCCTTGAGTCGGGTGCAGTCAACTTGTATCCCTGTTTTTTACAGAGTCGATGGGGAGCCAGCCTATCTTACTGAGAACAGCGAAGTAAAAGCCGGTGACGGCATGGACAAAGACTTAGGCGACGGCTCAATCATTTGCACTGCCACGGGCGATACCGCTGAGGTATGGGGCGGCAAGGCTTATCAAGTAAAGCGAGTCGCGATTGACGACAGGAAAGATTACATGAGCCGTTATGCAGAAATCACCAAGGAAAACCAATGACAGCAAAATATAAATTAAGCAGAAGTAGTTTCTCTACTGTGTTCGCGGGTTTTGCGATCGCCACAATGACTTTTGTGATGATCTTGAACTGGCAACCCTGGTTTAATCTTGCAGGCGTTCTAGTAACCCAGATCGACACTGGCCCTTTACTTGGCTTTCTAAACTGGGCGGTAGGAACTAAAGCCGCTGATCTGATGGGCGTGGCTCTACTGATATCAGCGATCCGATACTGGAAAAAAAAGCCTGTTATAGCTGGCTCATTAGCTTTCTGTGGCTGCATTGCTCTGTCTAGCCCAAGTGGGATTATAGGGGCATTGAGCGAGATTGTTGGGTTTTTACTTTGGGCATGGATTCAGTTTGTTCAAATGTCGCCAATGCTGGCCGAACATTCCCTTATTCCTAAGTCTGCGCAGTGGATGAAAGAATTACGCCAGTACAGGGTGGGCGCATATGTGGCCGAGATATTGGTTTGTTTTTACAAGTACCCGCCATACGCAAACGGCGATTTGAACCAACTAATGTTTGATATTCAGACTTTCTCGATTAGCGCTACCAAGTGGAGTTGGGGAAACTTTTTCTCGGCAGCAGTTGTGATTCTGTGCGTTGAATTTGTATTGGTGTTCCTACTGAAAGCCGCTACTCATTGCGGTGTGTTTAGCCCAGTAGCCTCACAAAAAACCTCACAAAAAGGTCAGGACAAAAAACCTGGTCACAAAGTTTATTCAGCCTAGTCATGTCTTATCTTGTTAAGCCTCAACCTACCCTTATAAAAGACCTAGACGAACCCCAGCTAGGGGCTATCATCCAAGATGAGATGGCGGTTGCAATCTCATGGCTTGCGGGCGCTGCTGCTGTTGCGGTCTATATCCCAGTCGTAGGAATCTTTAGTGCTATTCCCATGCTTTACATGGGGTATCGGGATGTAAAAGCGCTAACCAAGAAACCAAAGAAAGAAACCTACGCGAACGCTGTAGAGCCCCCAGTGGCTGCAGAAGAACCTGAATTTACAGAGCCTAGCCCTTGGGTTGCGAAACCCAGGCAACAACCCAAGCTGCCTGCACAGGAGGTCTATACAGATCCCTTTGATAAGGCTGAGGCTCTTGGTGTTTCTACGGATCAAGTGTTGTCTGATGATCGAATTGTTCAGTGGGGGCAAAAGGCTGGAACGACTCTAGTTGAAAGCATTAGTAGGCCAAAGGATTCTGTTTTTGAAGAACCGCCAGAGCATCCGCCCTTTGATATTGCTGCTTACCTAGCGGCCAATCCCGCTCCTACTATGATTACTGCACCACCTCGGACGGGGAAAGGCATTATCTCTGCGCAACTTGGTAGGGCATGGAAGCAGGCCAATCCTAATGGATACCTAGCGATACTTCAGCCCAAGTATCATCCCGATGAATGGGGGTATTGGGAATCATTTGATGCGGTATGGGGCGATATGGTAGCCCAGTACCAGGGCAATCCCACTGAAATAGATAGAATCACTGCTGAGTGGGAGAAGTTTATCTTTGATTGGCGAGCTACACCCAAAAGCCCCAAAATGCTAATTATTGACGAGGGTGTTTTGATATCGGCCATCGCCAAAAAATGGTTCAACGATTTTCTTGTGTCTACCATCAAGGCAGAGTCATCAAGCGGTGAGACTGACAATCGTTTTTTGATCTACATCACTCAATCAGCGCTCGTCCAGGATATTGGCATGAGTAGCGGAGATCGTAGTTGCTTGAATGTTGTTTGCTTGGCTAAGCCCGACAAAAAGCAGCACATGAAGTCTTTTCTTAGGAGCTATGGCGGCGATATTAGTGAGCCCAAAAAAGAGCTATTTGATGCCTCTGGCTCTCCTAAAAAAGCGATCGCATACTGCAGTGCACTAGATGAATGGCATCCTTTGCCAAGCTACCCTGTTTACCAGGCATCAAAGCCACACCCTAAAAATGTGGCGGGGAAGCCCAAGAATGATGATCAGGGCTATGGTTCTGACTTTACGGAGCCAAACCCATGGGTCAACAGTGAATCATTAGGATGGGATTTTGACGATGAACCTCAAGCGCCTGTCATTGAGTACCCTGAAATCCAAGGAAAAATAGAAAAACTAAAGCAGGGGATAGACCAGCGTTATGTTTGTGCTGGTGAGTTTTTGGAAGAACTTCTAAAGCAAGGGGACGACAAGGTTTTGTCCCCCAGCGAAATTAGTAAGACTGCATGGGCACAACGCTGGACAGGGAAGCCAGGTGGGCTAAAGGACCGCTCTATTCCTGTGCTATCGCCATTCATTAAAAACACCATAAAATTTGGCTTCTTAGTTGAAACCGATGGAAAATATCAGGTGAGACTAAAGTAATGACCTCAATCATCTTCTGGCCTTCAGTTCCCCTAAAGCACCGCTCCCGACTCCCTGCTAAGCCGGGACTATACGCAGTACGCTGTGGATTTCTCACTTTTTATGTGGGTAAATCAAACAACATTCAGCGCCGATGGGAGAGACACCACCGATACTCTCAGGCGGTTAGATTGCCATGGTGTAGGCTGGCTTATTGTACGATGCCAGAGAGCCGCATCCATAATGCTGAGGCAAGGTTAATCAAACAGGTAGAGAAACTGCCATGGAACTGGAACGGTGATAATGTGCCTGATCGGGTTGATTTGTTTTTGGGGGATGCTGGGCAGGTTTTAGCTATTGCTCTGGTCATGATTGCGCTAGGAATGTCTGTCAAAGATATTTTGTTTTTGATTTTTGACTAAGCCCCATCAGGAATTCACATTTCAACCCTGTAGCAACAACCAACACTCAAGCTTTCTACTTGGGGAATAAGTTTATAAGCGACAAGCGGGCGTGCTTGTCGCTTTTTTATTGGGTATTTTGCTCGTAAGCTATACTGGGCAAAAATCGCCACAAAACAGAATGATCGAACTTGAAGTATCTGAAACCGATGGCCTTGTCCAAGCAAAGTCGAATTCCGTAAGTGTAAAAATCCCAGATGACAATCGCGCTAAGTTTGGCAATGACTGTCAAGATTACAGCGAGGCACTTCTAAAGCAGGATGGATACATTACAGTATTCATCACTCGTATAGCTTGGTTGGGATGGGTTTCAAAGGTACTATTGCATGAGGTCTGGGGCTAAGTACCTTAGACCTACCATGGATTAGGGCGCTGAATGGCGTCCTTTTTCTTGCAATGTTGTAGGCACCTGCGACTCAATCCCGCCATAGCTATACTTGAAGCGACCCTGATCTCGCCACACAGACCGAACAACATGCTGAAGCGAATTGCTATCAACGCTGGACTACAAAAACTCTCAGAACTAGCCGAGCCTAGTTCAGTTGATAAAATCGACAAGAGAACAGCCCTGGCTATTAACCAATGGTGCCTGAACTATCCAAATATCCAGGAACGCCCTTTCCCAAATGCGGCTGATGGAGACAATGTTTTGTCTGATGTATTCAGTATCCACGGATGGGGACGAGTCTGGTTTCAACGGTCTTTCTGGCTGCACTACTCCACCAGGAAAGAAAACATGTCAGTTGTCGTGAAAATTCGATGGATTATAGGCAGGGACTCGCCCCAGGATGTAGCATTGAGTGGTGACTTGGGAAGGGAATAAAACATGCAACAAATCTTTGAGCAAGAATATGCAGGCACCAGCAGCAAAGTGTTCGCAGTCGATCAGCCAGGCCCAGGCAACGGGTGCCATAAATATTTAGTAGAAATATCGACTCAAGGCTCGCCCCCATTTTCTGCAGAGATTAATTTCCAGAAAGGCCCCGCAAAAGAAGTCGGACTAAACGGAATCCAAAATGTACACCTGCTAGCTATGGTGATTCATGGATTGCAAGGTTTTCAGTCTGGTCCTTATTCGTGCAGAGAGAATGCTCTAGCCCTAACCAAGCTAGAAGAGGCTATGCACTGGCTAGAAGCTAGGGCAAAAGACAGAGCTAAGCGCGGGGTTGAAGGGCTTAGCAAGGTGTAAACTGATTTCATCTACAGGTAAACACAATTAACCCGCCTGCGTTTCCGTCGGCGGGTTTTATTTTTGTTGTTGGTTTACGGTGCTATCCCTGCAGTGCGACGCCTTAATACTCCTCAACTGTGCCGCCGTATCGCTCTGCTACGGACCTCATTATTTCCTCGCAGCCGCCGCAAGTTGCGTAATTTCGGCGGCTTATCCATTCATATTGTTCAACTAATCCAGAGCTGTTGACATAGCTTAAAGCCTTGAAATATAACCCGTCTTTGCGAATTACGTACATTCTTGATCTCCCTCTACATAGATAGTTCCGCTACATCATCTCTCCACCTGCTAAGTGCCCGTCTTGCTATCGCATAACCCATACTCACCCCATCGTATGCCGCTAGACAGTTCGCCCGAATCCGGCGTTCATCCATCAACTTAAAGTAGTCCTGAATGGCGACCGACCCACCCTCAACTAAGGAGTCTTCTATTTGCTGCCTTCGACTTGCCCTAGCGGGTTGATTAGACGCATTCGCTTGACGGCATGCTGTCTCGTAACGGCGCATTGACGCATTGTGTGCAGACTCTGCAAACTGAACCATTTTCTTTTTCCTAAAAACTACATTCTTGCCTAGTTGCCTGTACCGCAACTAATCTTTTTATCAAGAGCCTTACATGTCAATGGCCTTGACTTTCAGTGCTTTTTGTTTAGACTAAATCTGGACTATTTTCTATTAGCTTTTCGAGCAACCAAAGCATGGTTAACAGCTCCTCCCATGCCACTCCAGCATACAAGGTTTTTTCCCTCATTACCAAGGTTGTCCTATTTATACCTATAGTTTGAGCAGCATGCGTCTGATTTGGCAATAGCGCCTTACGGTACTTGACCAGTTGTTCTGGTAGCTCGCTTAGCTCCTGTGAAGTTATCATTTAGTTAGTCAATGATGTTGACACTTTAGATATTAGCGAGTAGTATTAGAGATGTCAACAGCAAGTAAATAACGGAGTTAATTTGATGCGATACGTTCAGCTGACCGACCACAACGACGACGAGACTGTTTGGCTTATCGCAGCTGAAGGGCATGTTGGCGCTTTTGAGAAAGCCAGCAAGATAGGCGTGCCAAACTCTTTTAGCTGTGCGATGTATTTCGACCCCGCTTATCGTCCTCTTTTTGAAAATTAAAGAGTGAGGCATTCCCCCATCCTCTTTAAGGTGGTGGAGCTTCATAATTAAATGATTAGCCGAGCCAAGAAAAAGAAAAAAGACCATTTGGAGGTGGCATGAGCCAAGTCAACTGCGTTTCCGTTTCGGGCAATTCGTTCAATCCTAAGGAGATCGCTGAAGATAGCTTTCAGTCATGGTGCGAGCAATATAATAGTGACCAATTTCAAAAAGCTTGAGATGCTTACGCTGAAATATATGGCCAACCTCAGTGTGAAGATACCGAGGTAGTCAATTTAGTGTTAGCGGCTATCACTTTTGGCGCTCAATCAGCGCTGGTAAAAGTCGTTGATCACGAGTATGACTCTGGAGCTAAGGAAGCCGCATAAATTATGAGTGAACCTGAAACTAGAGTTTATAGAACTAACGGCAAGCTAGTTATTGAAGTTCCAGAGGAAATAATCATCTCTGCTTGTGGACTGATTCCAGGTTCTCCGGTCAAGGTCACGGATTCAGAGAAGTTATTCAACCACTTAGCTGAACAAATCCTTGATTTTAATGATCATCCATCGCATGAAGGTCCATCCATGTTCGCCCGTTTGATGGACGCATTAGTTATTGACGCTGTTGAAATGGATGCAGGTGTTGAAGAGATAGAGGTGATTTACTAGAAGATGACAACCGTAACCTACCAGACCAGAGTTCCCGATTCGTTGCTTCCGTTCTGTGAGCGGATGGGAATTCTGATGTCTGAGGTTGAGCCGCGTCTTTATAAGTTTTTAAAAGGTGTATACTGTTGGGTAAGTTACAGCAACCACACGTGTACTCGCTCCTTAATTGGGGTGGTTCCCAATCACTAAGAAACGCGCTCCGCAAAAGCTGATTCCTAGGATTGGATTTTCAAAATAAAAAAGCCGCTTAGCGTTTGCTAGGCGGCTTTTTTGCTGGCAATAGCAAAGCTTGAAGCCAATGAAGTACGCAAGCTAGAGTAGGCGTAATTGTTTCAGTCTTTTAATTATGGTCTCCGGTTCTGTTCCAAGAGGTAGGGCTGCAATTGTCAGGATGACATCACGGATCGCCCCTGAAGTTTTGTTCAGAGTTAATGGGACGGTTTTGTATCAAGACATTAACGCGCCTCACGAAATTGTTGCAGCCCCTGCCGACTTTTCTTTGGATGGAACAGGTGGATACGCTAGAGCCGATGAGGTTAGTGGCGTGGATTCAATCGCGATCTCGGGATCTACGGTAGGAGCCGACATTTGGGAATGTCAAACGGTGGGCAGTGCTAGGACTACTCCCGTGACTGCTGGGTTAATGCAGACGAGTCACTCATGGGAAGTAAGCCTTGATGAGGGTCTAACGTGGGTACCCGCCCGTGCGCTCTCAGTAAAGCCATCGAACGCTAGGATTGGATGGATCGTAAATGTGGAGGTACCGCCAACGTGACCACATTGAGGCTTAGCTTTGATCAAACTCTATTCGATGACATACGTCAGGATGTTGCTGACATTCTTGACGACGAGCTTTTAGAGTTGGCCGCTACGCTTGAACGTGACTCACCACGGGGTGTTTCTTCTGCGTCGGATTCATTGGGCGGCAATTGGGATATTCAGCCAGCGCAGATACGACCAAGTCAGATTCAGGCCAGGGTCTTTAACCCACTGCCGTTTGCGCTGGAAAGGCTAGCCGGTAGAGGTCCAGGGGAGCAGCCGCCGATTGATCCAAGGATTAGGGCATGGGCACTGAGTAAAGGTATCAGCCCGTATGCCGTTGCTCAAAAGATTGGTGAATTTGGGACAGATAGATACATTGAGGGCGAATCGGCCAATGCCCTGAGGATCGACCCACGCACTAAAGAAGTTCCAACAGACAAAGGACTTCAGGCTGAGACTACTGATAGGATTGCTAGGAGAATTGAAGGAATTAGGCGTTGAACCAGACCATTAATGAAGTAGTTAAGTCTGTAGAGGTATTCCAGGGTGATCGCAATATCCCTGACGTCGAACTACGAAAGCAAATCATTAAAACTCGCATTATCCGTTTTCTATCTGAACTTTCAACACAACCCAAACTCTAATGCCATTACCTACTACCCCATCAACAGAAGAGACATGGATGACCGCCCTAGTTGCCTACCTTGCGACGGAGACCGCAATCACTTGGCGGCATTCTCCTATCCCGCCGACGGTGCAGGGTGATGTTTCTGGGGCGGTTTGGACTCAGGCAAGTTTAGGGCTGGATAGACCCAATATCTTTGGTGATACGACTCGGGATAAAGTTTTAAGTGTCTTTGTCCAGATAAAGAGCGATCTTGCCGATGGTCCAGCCCTTCAAGCGAGGTGGGAGCAATATATTATTGACCTGTTCAAGGGGTTGCAGCGCACGGGCATACCATCACAGTCGGGGGCGTTTTTAGGTGTGAAGCCTCACAGTGGCGGAGAGCAGGGTGGTGCTTGGGTATTCAGTGCCAATAATGCAAGAAATAGCAATGCCTCGTCAGCAGTCGCCGCCGTAGATTATACGCTAGAGTTTCGTTATGTTTTTAAGCTTCCTGGGTTACCCAGTTGTTAACGATGGCAGAAAAAATTGCAGACGTACTAAAAGCGGCTAAGCTGATTGCGGAAAAAGGTGAATTCATCCAAGGCGATATCAAAATTAAGCCTTACCCGGATGGAAAGGTGAGAATTTTTGGATTGACCAAAGGGAACGGCCCTGATGTGCTATTGGCTGGCGATGCTTTGTCGTCTGATGCTGAAGATGCAAAAAAGGCTACAAACTTTTTTAGTGAGGCGAAGATTGAGGCTATGTTAAAGGCTGTGGTTGGCTTTGCCGAGAATTTGGCTAGCAACCAAGTAAAGACGCCAGCTGCAAAAACTGCGGCCCCATCAAGTTAGGGGTACCGATCTAATTCAGAACGAATAAAATTCATTAATCTGATCTCTGCCTTAGAGCCTTCTTTAATGCAGAGTTTTTGGTATTTACCTATATCAATAGGCGAGCCCTGGACAGTTATCTTACCTAACTGGTCGTTGGCCAACCCTACAATCACGCTTCGAAGGTACCCCGCCAACGTCCCCCCTGTCCTCTCCTCGCACCATTGAGTTGCCGCCTGATGCGCCCACTCTGGAATATTTTTAATCTCAGTTCTTGCCATAGCCGGATTATTGCTGTTTTGTCGCCGGATTTTTCTCTATTCTACAGCGCTCATTAATACACTTCAGGCGAAGTATCAAGTAAAGGTTATGGTTGCGATTTCTGGCGCAGGTGGTGGATTGATTCGTACCGAGGCAGAATTGATTATTCCAAAATTACAAGATTTTACGTTAAACAGGTCTCCAAGCACGACTGAGCTATTTAGACGGCCAACTTGTGGCAATGGCTTAGCTGCAACGCACGCAGAGATCGAAAATCAGGTCACCTGGCAGGCTGACTTAACTGGACCTGCATTTGACGGGACAATTCTGTCGTTGTTTATGGACCAACGGCCAACATTAAATACGGCTGTTGTTGTCCCTACGCTGATTTGCACAACAGTGACCAGCGCGGCAAATACGGTTACTGTAACCGGTTTGACAATAGATCAGCCTGTCAGGGCGGCTTATGAATCTACCTACAACCAAGAGCAATTGGTCCAGGTTACCGGTGTCCCAGCTGCGGCCAATGAATACCAGGTTACGGCTAATACGGTCACCTTTTTTGCGCCTGCGGCTGGAGACGACAAAGCAGCTCGAATTACTTACACTAGCTCTGAGACGATAGCTAAGTTTATCGGTGGCCCTGCGGCACTGAACCCGTATGGTGCCCGAGAGCTTATCTTTTCGGTACAAGGTCTAGAGGGTGGTGACTTACCATGGATTGGATGGGCTCAGTCGGCTACCCCCACGGGTGATCGCTCACTTGGTACAGCTAACGATACAATCGACTCAAGCTATAAGCTGGCCACGCCAAGCAACTGGAACACGCCAATCTTGTGGTTCCAGAAATCTGATTTCTTCCAAAACGTTTAATGCCGATCAAAGTAATCAATTTAGCCGCCGCCCAGTTTGCCGATGTAAATGGCAATGGGCGGTTTCTTTATGGGTGCCCACTCACCGAGCGAGAAACTTTGTCTGATGCTCTTTTGAGTTTAAAAGAGATTGGCGGCAAAAACGCGGATTCAACTATAGCTGAGCTATTGGAGCTAGAGGGGTTCTGTGCACAATTAGAAGTAGCCGCTAAAGTTACAGGCTTAGATATGGATTGGCTTTGGAATGGTGAGAAAGATCTTATTTTTGAGCTAATGATCGGCTACGAAAAAGACGGATCGATCTACTGCGGCGACGTTGAGAGCATTGAATTTGGCTATCGATATGCGACTGCAGTACCTGCCAACCCACCGTTAGATATGCCTAAGCAAACAAAGTTTTTTGATGAGCTTTGGTTTTATGATTGCCTAGGTTGTTTGCGCAAAATAACAGACCTGGATATATATCAGTGCGAAAGGTTTGGTGATTTGAATGGTTTGCTGTCTAACATGATCGGGGAACGCTCTATTGGTGAAGCGTGGGACGCGGAGCCATTGATTAAAGAAATCGTCTCAGGCCTACTCGCTTTGTTTGGGTTGTCGCCAGATGTGATTAGCGCGTCTATGGCGGAGAAACTGCTTATATCAGACGAGTGGCTGCCAGGCTACCTGCACCAGTTGCTAACAGATAGACCAAGCAAGGATGCTAAGCCATTGCCGCCCAATGAGAGCCCGTTACATGCTGCGATCGCTGGATTTGTGAGTGAGCATTACCCGCTAAATGTTGCAATTGAATCCTTGAAAGGCGTCTCCCAAAAACGACTAAATGGAATCATAAAAAGCCGCAATCGCATGATAGAAGAGGCTCAAGCCGCTGGCAAAAAAGGACTTACCAAGGAAGAAGCAGATAAGCACCGGCAAAATATTGAGTCGGCATTAGGAGTATTAAAGCACCCTGACGAATTGAGAAAAGCTACAGAGAGGAATAGATCAACTACTCCTGTTTAGATCCTTTCTTCAATTCTTCAATTTCTTTCATCTGCTCTTTTAGTTCTTGTGTCCGCCTTTCTGTCTCGCTAGCGGGCTGATTGATCTCCATTCCCATAGAGATCAGCCAAAGTAAAATCACAAAAGCTACAATCCCAGCAATCCCATACTTAGCAAATTTAGACATGTCGAAAGGCCCTATACCTATAGAAGTGCAAATATGTGAGGCTATGGAACAGCATGAATTTTTCGTGCTGCAACCGGTCATCAATGACAAGCGGATTTACCAAAGCGCTACAAGACATATTTTAGAGTTCATGGGCAATCCAGCCTATGAGATTACACTAGCCATACGTATAGATAAAAACGACCCTGGAAGCATTAACGATCTACTCAGGCTGGTCCCGACTTTTTGCAAGGTCATAGACGCAAGCTGGCACGATGCAATGGATTGGATAAACAAAGGACTTACGTTGTATGAGCAAGATCAAAGCTATTTGTCTGTGGCTCGAAATGGTACTAAAGTCGAGTTTCAACCAATACCTGAGATTGGCTATATCATGGTAAGGTCATTCCCAAAATTAAACCTCAGGCACCCGAAAACAGAACCTGAGGTTAATTAGCATATAGCCGCCCCTAATATAACCTGAAAATTGTGGCGGTAATCACTTTAGACTGGCGCGAGACTGGCAGCGTTGGCGTAAGACGGACATTCAACTCAATATTTAGGGATGCTCAGCAAACCCAGCGACAAGTCGATCAACTTGGTCGCTCACTTCAGGGCTTGGGTAGCCGTGGTGTTCAGGTAAATACGGGCGATTCAACCCGAAGAATTACGGCGCTAAGCAATCGAGCCCAAGAATTGCGCCAGCGGTTAAGGGACGTAAGCGGCCAACCGGTTAGGGTTCAGGTCCAATCATCAGGGTTCAGAGAGTTCTCTCAATCGGTTGGTAATACGGGTCAGCAGCTGACAGCAGTTCAACAAAGGCTGATACAGTACCAGCAAGCCAATGCACAATTAGCCAATAGCCTTAGCCTCCCGATCTCGTCAGTAAGGCAATTAAACGTTGCGTTAAGTACTTTGCCAGGGCAGACAGCGAATGTAGCCGCTAGGTATACCGAGCTTCGCAGTGCTGGTGAGTCATCGGTAAACGCATTTCGGCAGCTTAATACCGAGTTTGGGCTTAGTCGCCAACAATTTGATTCACTGCAAGCGTCCATCGGGCTTTCCACGCAATCACTGACAGCGTTAAGCCTTGCATCTGGTGCTGTTGCTACGGCTATAGGCAGCATATTTCAAGGCGGGGCAAGCAATTTTCTGGATCTTGAAAGATCTCTCCAAGGTGCAGCCATTCGAGCCGGTGAAAGTAGAGAGGGATTTGGCAGCGTTGCCGATGAGGTGAGGCGGCTGGGCGCTGAAACAAGATTTACAGCCCCACAGGTTGCAGCGGTTACCGACCAATTATCGCGAATTGGCTTCACGGCAAACGAGCAGGAACAGGCGCTTGATGGGCTTATCAGAACTGCATTGTCTAGCGGTGAAAGCATTGGTACTGTTACTCAGGTAGTCGCAACCGCGCTAAGACAATTCAATTTAGGAACAGAGCAGACGGCCCAAGTTGGAGATCTTTTGAGCACGGCCGCCAATAGGTCTAACGTTTCAGTTGGTAGCCTGGGTCAGGCTTTAAGGTTTGTTGCTCCACAGGCAAGACAATTAGGAGTTTCGCTAAACGATACGGTCCTAGCACTTAGCTTATTGGGTGACAATGCACTCCAAGGCGGTATCGGGGGTAGAAACCTCGCAAGGGCGCTAGAGGTGCTTAATCAGGCATCAGCGGCGACAAACTCTGAACTGGCAGAACTATCAAACGGCAATGAGAAAGCCGCTGGAGCATTGCAGCGGCTAGGCACCGTTACCCGAGATGCTGAGGGTAATTTCTTGCCTCTGTTTGATGTATTGGGACAGATTCAACAAGAGCTAGCAGGCTTAGAAAATCAGGCCGATAGGGATATTTTGTTGTCTGCTTTGGGTGGTGGTACTCAGGGTGGCCGAGCGCTTAACACATTGATTTCTACCCTAAATGATGCGCCTAAGTCTGTCTCAAGGCTAAGAAATGAACTCGAAAATGCTGAGGCCACTGCTGCCCGTGCGTCTGAAGAATTTCAGCGTGGGCTACCTGGCGCGGTAACTCAGATACAGTCTGCATTTGAAGGTTTACAGATTCGATTTTTTGAAGAATTTCAGGATGAAGCCGAGGCCATTGTTAGGGCCGCCACCGGATTAATAAGAACGTTCTTAGGTCTACCTCAACCTATTCAATCGGCTCTGATTGCTACTACAGCCCTGACCGGGGTACTATCCGCAGCCGTAGCGGTTATTGCGGGGTATCAAATCGCCGTTCGAACTTTAGGGGTAGCAAATGTAAGTCTATCCGCATCAACGATCCGCGCTCAAGCCGCTCAATCTGCAGCGACTGCAGCAACAGTGGCGAATACAGTGGCGGCTAGATCAAATGCGATCGCGCAAATCAACGTAGCGACGGCATTAAATGGGATAGCAGCAGCCAGCGGTCGAGCTGTTGCTGGGCTGGGTGCACAAACGACGGCTCTTAGAGCAAGCGCTGCTGTATCTGCCAGAGGGTTTGCAGCCACGCTGTCAGGACTACAGCTTAATGTCCAGACCCTTGGGCAGCTGAGATCGGCTGTTATTGGAAATCCGTTCTTTCAGGCTGGCGTTTACGCCGGTGTAGCTGCAGCCGTCATTGCAGTTGCAGACACGTTTAATGAGGTAACTGAATCGGCTGGAGAAACTAGAGAACGCATACAAGGAATTCAAGACGCATTAGGAGACGTAGCAAGGGCGCGGCAGGCGGCTGCTCAAAGTGGCTCAGGACAGGAAGACTCAGCGATAGAGGAAGAATTAGCCCAAAACGCAGAACTAGCCGCCGATAGGTTAAGCCTGTTGCAAAGAGTGCTAGATCAAATCCGTGGCCCTATTAGGTCTGTGGAAGGAAATATTGATGCCTTAGTTGAAGGTTTAATCCGCTTATTACCTTTGCCCGATGGAGTGCGTCGAGGGCTATTGAGCCTGATTAACCTATTCCCCCAGCAAGCAACAGCAGCAGAAGCTGCAGCGAACAGGCAGGCGGTTGCCTTTGGTGACCTGATTAGCCAAACAGATGACTTAATTGATTCTGTTAATCAAGGCATTTCATCAGGCGCAGATGCATCTATTTTGGAAGCTCAGCTTACAGCCTTACAGAATAATGTTTCGGCACTAGAAGCAGAGCGGCCAGTCACGGAAGATGCAATCAGGATTAGAAATGTTTATCTGGACATCTTAAAAGAAACAGAACAGCAGCTTCGCTCGAACATTGATGAACAACAAAGCAATGCGTCTGCCGTTGGACAGGCCTCAGATCAAATATCCGCAGCAGTCAACAACCAGGCGGCGGCATTCGATAATTTACTCCGTTCCACACAAAACAGCCTAAGTGCGACCGATGGTGATGAACTAGCAACACGCGCAAATCTAGAGGAAGAGAAAGCTAGGCTCATCCTTAATGGCTCTAGTGTTGATGCTGTCGAGGAAGTTAACCAAAGAATTTTTGATAGTGAGCAGGCTTTCAACGAGTCTCGGATTCAACAGCTTGAAATTGCAAAACGGCGAATAGATGAACTATCTGCGTTAGACCCTCGCTCCGCAAGCAATAATGCTGATGAAATTGAAAGCATTGACACCGAGCTTAGAGAACTTAGGATTGAAAACGCCCAGGCAATATCTGAAAACGCTGAAGAGCAGGAAGAGCGAAGACTTCAGGCGGTTCGTAGATCCTTTGATCAACAGGCTGCGCTGATTGAAGCTAACTCCCAAGAGCGTGCCCGTGCTCTCATCGCATTAGAACAAGAATTGACCCTGTCCGGCACACCCGAGCAAGTTATTCGCGCTACCGTCGAACTAGCGGGCATTGAAGACGCACGTACACAGCTAAATGAGCAGATTGCATTAGAGCAACGGCGACGAGATCAGTTCGAGGAAGGGACTGAGGATCGAGCAAGTGCGATCGCCCAGATTGATCGCCTCCAAACAGACTTAGACCGCAATGAGCTAGAGGCCATCAGAGCCCGACGCCAGCAAGAACAATCGGCAGAAGATGCCCGCATTGAAGCCATCCGAAGAGAAGGGCAAGAGGCAGAACGCTCGCTAGACATACAGGCACAGGCCCAGGAATTGTTTTTTAATCAGCAGCAACGAAACGCTAAAGAGTCAGCACGAATCTTTGATTTAGCTACTGATTCACTCGACAATCAAAATTCGGCATTAGAGCGCAGAGGGCAGCTACTATCAGCGCAAAACAGCCTGCAAGATGCTTTAGATAGTGGCGAGGTCCAGGGCCTTGAGCGAGCACTAGCCATTCGACGTCAGCTCAACTCAGACGAGGAATTAAGCGCTAATGCTAGGCGTGGCCTTGAGCGAGAGTTGAGCGCTATTACAGGAAGCAGAAGCACTAGTGAACGACGCATCCAGCAAGAGCTACTCCAAGCCGAGCAACAACGTAGTCAGAACAGACTATTAGCGCTCGATGCTCAGCAATCTGTTGAGAGAGCCTCTTTAGTACTGGATCAAAATCGAGAGCGATTAGCCGCACAGCGAGCGATCATTGAGTCTGAAATCGCTAGCATTCAGGCGCGGGCAGCACGGGCAGCACTCGCCGCAGACCAGGCAAGGTTGCAAATCCAAGAGCGCACATTGCAATCTGAGTTGGCTCAGGAGACTAACCCAGAAGAACAAGCAAGATTGCAGGCAGCCATCCAGCAAAATCGGCTAGGGCAACAGGCTGGTGACAATGCAATTAGTGAGGCCTCTCAAAGTATCGCTGAGCAAGAGCAGATCACAGAGCTACGGCGGCAAGACCTAGCTAACTTAGAAGCCTCTCAAGTACAACGCAGGGAAGCCTTAGTGCTAGAACAACAATTAGCTCAATTTCAACTACTCCAATCTGAGGCGGCTGACGCACGGGCTAGGGCGACTGAAACTGCAGCCGAAGGGAGTCGATCTTTAGCTAATACGGCAAACAGAAATGCGATCGCGCTAGAACGACAAAGAGATGCGGCTGAGCAGTTAGCTAGTGCATTGGTTAGAGCGGCGCAAGCTAGTCAAAGTATTCAGGGTGGCCCTACTGCTGGGTTACCTGGTTTTCGCGATGGCACTAGCCCTAGTGGTGCCCCGGGCGGGTTGGCTGTCGTTGGTGAAGCTGGCCCAGAAATTGTAAACTTGCCTCGTGGTGCTCAAGTATTCAGCCAAAATCGCTCTAAACAAATGGCAATGCAGGCGATGCAAACAAATCCTGAAATCGCTAAACATTTTTTGAATAGTCCAGCATTAGCCAACATCACACCTAACCTGACTCCATTGGTAAGCCAGCACCTAATCAGTCAAAACAATATCTCTACTGCATCAATGGAACGCGAGCTGTCGAGGCAAACGACTTTACTGGAGAGCCTTAAGGATGCAGAAGACAAGCGGGCTTTAAGCGAAAGAATTAGAGGCGGTAGGGGGGCAAGACGATGACCGCACGCTTAGAGATATATAGCCCCAATGTCCCCGGCAAGGTAGCCATAATTGAAGAATCGACATCGCTTAGCCTGTCTGCATTATCTGAACTAGGCGGCGTCGTTAATGAAGGCTTAGAGAATGGGGTTTTGTCTATCTCAAAAGATAGTGTGCAGCCGCGACAATACACGTTAACAACCGCAGCTGGCGATAGAGAGACTGCAGCGGTTCTGGACTATTTCAGAATCCTGCAGGCTAATGGAGATGCGTCTATTCCTGTTGGCCAGCAAATGGGTCAGCTACACCTTAGGGATTTCAACTACCAGATAAATGATATTGAGTCTGGATTCTATAGAAGAACAATCCCCACCGGCAGCACAACTGAGGTTGTAGGGACAGAAACACTGCGCTGTGGCGTAGAAATGCCTGTATATATTTTATACCCAGAGCAAATCAAGAGCCTGCTTGGTAACTATGGTGAGACTTTTGAAATCACCTTTATCGAAAGGGTCAACGCGCTTCCATCTGAAGTAACGACACAGGTCGATAAGACAATCAGAGTCGCTTACTCCACTGAGTTCTCGATTGATTTTTTGTCCCTGCCAAACCCATACATCCGCATCCCGGTAGAATCGCCTGAAATCCTGTACTCAATCAGGCAGACGCACTCAATCAGGCAGCCAGCGGATGGAGACTTTAAACAGCAATGGCAGATTGAAAATGCAGAGATAACCTTGGATCAGCTAAAAGATCTCAGGTCAATGTTATCCCGCTGGAGAGGCAACGGCGGCAACCTAACCCTGACTGATTTGAGTAGCGAAATCGCTGAGTCGGTCCCCAGAACTCGGCAGATAGCAACAGGGTTTTCAGAAGAGATTATCAATTCAACTACCCGTTATTTTGGGGCTTTTAATGTTGGGCAGGTTGGGCCACTTAGCGTGAGCCCAAAGCAAGGTGATAGCGAAAAAGTCCTAGTAAGCATCACTTTCTCTGAACTGGGAGGAAGCGCATAGTGGCTAACCTGGACGCTAGATTGTGGACTGTTTCAATTGAAATCCTAGGGCAAGACCTAAACGTATTAAGCGGGCCTCATAGCTACACTGGCGCAGAGTTAGAGGTGCAGGTAGATCTTAGTGAAATCAACACCCAAAGCCCTGACACATACACCCCATGGACGGCTCAAGTATCGCTATTAAATGGCATCGCCCCATTCTCACTAGACAATCGCGATACACTGGCCACGCCAACAGGGGCTGCATTACTGGCCGAGGGCAACCGTGTTGATCTGCGCATTGACGATGGCACAGGTACTTTTGTCCGCGAATGGCCACCTCTCTATATCCTTCGTACGCCCAGCGCACTTAACCCAGAAGATGCCTCTGTAACGCTAGAACTTGGCGACATTGGGCAGCTCTTCAACCGGCAGACGCCCGAGGGAGACTACACAGACATTGAGCTTGGCACCGAAACCGCGCCTCATATCGCAATCAACAATATCCTGAGTAGCTTAGGCTTACCCAATAGCCCTGATACGATAGCGACCGGCTATAACCTATCTGCACCAGTAGTAAAGTACAACCTCGATTCCAGGTTTCAGTTGATTGGTCAAATCGCAGCGGCCAACGGACATTATTCCTGGTTTGACAAAAACGAAGACCTGCGGCTAACCCCGATCGACCTGGCCAAAACAACTCCTGATGTAACTATTTCGATTGGCGGGGCGACTGGACAAGAGGATGGAGAAGGCTGGCTAAAGTCAAACCTCGATGAACGTCCACCGGAGGAGATGACTGTAATCGGTGGCAGTGGTGCAGCCGTAGCCATTGAGAACCCAACCATTATCAATACCACTGTGCCGGGTGATGGTTATACCGCGCTAACGTCAACTGAAACGACCACGATCACGGCTGGTGGTGGTGCCCCAAGCACGACTATTGATTACTCAGAAAACCAGGCTACATTGCAGATACAGCCTAAGGTCGCAGCAACAGCATCTGTCAGCGGGCTTAACGTGGTTTCTAGCCTTACGGACAACACTATCACCACATTGGTGGACTCTGAAGACCGTATAACCACCCATGAATACAACGGCATTACCAGAGCCCTCAAAAAAACTACGATTGTTCAGAGGTTAGCCAGAGGGTTGGCCGGTGGCGACGCCTTCAGGGATAGCGAAAATAGCGCGGCTACTTCAGTCATCCGAGTGGTTAGAACCGTAATCACCTATGACTACGACAACATCACAGGCAGGGTAAAGGAGATTATCGAGAGCCGAACCCGCCCATGGGCCGTATGGAATTGGGGGGCCGTTAAGCCTCCTAACTATCAAATAAATCGCTTTTTAGATCGCGAAGACTATAGGCGCACTACCCAATGGGCAAGAGTAGCCGGGGTCAGCGGTGCCAATCAAAATGAACGATGGGGAATTGATCAAATCACCTTAAAGCCACGGGGTGAGTTATTCCCTGGCTACCAAGGGAATAACCCAGATACCTTGATTGAGGTTCCCAATGAGCAGGAGACATTTAAGAAAGAGGCCAGCGACGGCAGCACCGAACCACCAGCTACAATCTACCAGGATCCGCTGTATGTGCTTGATGAACAGCAGCACAGTGCGACGGTCGCGGTCACACCATTGGCAGGCAATGCACATAAACTCGAGCCTCAGACGGTTGATGTGAGAGCCCCTGTAGTTGTCTCAGGAGGGCAATGCTCTTTTTTGTGCAGGCTACTTTGTGATTTACGACATGGGCGATCTCTGGGTCGATTGTTTCGGGGTGAGACTCCCGCACTTATGTTTAGCGATTTCAACCCAGGGTGGCGAATTGATGCGAGTGCCGACGGCGAAACACGGGCTTACTTTCTGAATGGGCTTACGATCGCAGGCGATAATCAAGAGCTGCTCTTTAGTTGTGGCCTTGGTGAAATTGGCTTGGTTGGGGTAACGCCCGATGTAGTCACGCCGCCGATATCAATAACAGAGCAAGTGCGGCTCGATATCACCCTGCCAGCGGTTGAAGTTGTGCCAGCAGTAGTGCAGCCGGTTCAGCTGGATATCACCTTGCCACCGTTGGCCGTCGATGTTATTGCAGCCACGCCAGAGCAAGTACAGCTCGATATTGTGCTGCCAGCGCTTGATATTACCCCGTCCGTAGTGGCTGCGCCACAGGTTCAGTTAGATATTGTTTTGCCAGCGCTAGTAGCCTCCGTTTCTAATTCGTCTACCGACCCTGACGCTGATGCATTTATAGCGCGGCTAGGCGGCAGCTACACCCAGGTTCAGTTAGATGCGATTGATGCATTCTTCGTAGCGCTTAAAAATGACGGCCTTTACGACGATATCGATTTTCTCTACATCATGGCGCTGCAGACGGCGGCGGATGGCCTATTAAATATCAAAGGCACCAACTACACAGGCGTTAATAACGGAATGACATTTGCGGCTGGTGTTGGATTTACTGGCAATGGCACAACATCTTATATAGATACTGGCTTCAACCCGGTTACGGCTGGCGGTAACTACAGTCAAAACAGCGCCTCTATGGGCGTCCTCATTGGCAACGATGTGACCGAGGATAAAGTAGATATGGGACATGGTGACCTAGCCTCAGCCGTTGACACTCAGTCGCTCATAATTACCCGTGGGTTCGGCAATGCCGTTTATGGCCGAGTTAATCAACTAGCCGCTGTTGGTGACCCCATCGCTAACTCAAGCGGGCTGACTGTAGCTTCTAGGTCCGCATCCAACGCCGTCACTGCTTACCGAGATGGTTCTTCCGTCGCGACCGCTTCGACTGCTAGCACCGCAATGTTATCCCAGAACATTTACATCGGTGCAGCAAATAATGGCGGGGCCACGTTCAACTCATCAAAACAATTCAGGCTGGCGCTTGTTGCTAGTGGCTGGGATGCTACACAAAACGCCAATTTTGACAACGCCGTTGATACACTTTTAGCTGTTTTATAAAGGAGAATAATGACACTTAGTACCACAGCAAGAAACAATCAGGTGAATGCCTTTGGCACAACCATTAATACAGGTGCTGGGGCTAATGGAACCGTCGAATATGGCAACAGCGATATGTCGGCTATTTATATCACCTGGAACCTGGACGGAACTAACCCACTAACCGCACCAGCAACCGGCGTAGCCACTTTCACGGGTCAGCCAATAGCCGCCACTGGTGGAACAACGGGAACGGCTACACATTATCAATTAAAAAACAAGGATGGCGGCGTTGACCTAGGCCCACTTCCTTTGGCTGCTAATTTATCGGTGGTAGCAGGTCAGTCCTACGATTTGTCTGGTACCGTCACTCAACCCGCTAGCTAATGACGGCAAGGCAACGCATTATCTCAGCTGAATTTAGACGCCTTGAGAATCGCAGGGCGAGAGAATCAGCTGCGTTTGATGCGGGTCAGGGTGTCATCAGCGGGAAGGTCATCGGGTTGACCCAAGCCGGGACCATTGTCCGAACAGAGCACAATGGCACCATCACCGTGCCACGTCGCCCTAGCTCTGATGCCGACGGATTTACCCCTAATATTGGGGCTTCTGTGCAGATAAACGCATCCGGTGGCGTTGCGCGGCTAGTCACAAACACCAAAAGTAGCCCGAGACCCACGCCGGAACAGGTGATCTCTCAGATCATCGTTGCCACCAATGCGCCAACAGCGGCCAGCCGGGGAAACACTACCACTCCGTTTTGGGTGGAGCTAACCGGTAGCGTGGTCGGCGGGTTGCCTGCGGCCAACTTGTACCTCTGGACAGGTACCCAAGACAATTACGCTCTCGTTTCTGGTCCAGGCTCATCAAGTACATTCGCAGCTGCACCGCCGCCGGGAATTGACAGCACCAACCCGCTTAACGCATCAAATACACCCACCATCGATGGCATTGAGTGGATAGATACCACATTCGGAAACACCACTAGGTTGTGGAAATTTGATACGGCTCTAGGTGCATACCGTCCTATGAGCACAATCAACCTTGTTGTCACTCCGCCAGTCTCCGCGACAGAATCACTGATAGTAGGCGATACCCTCACAATCGGGCTCTATCAGTGGTACTGGAACGGCTCTGATTGGGAGAAAAACTTCTGCTGTGATGGTGAACCGGAAGACCCACCAGTATTTACTTGCCCAGATGGTAGCGCTCCGTTCTGGGAGCCCGACTGTGTAGATGAAACACCAGTATTTACGCCCGAACAACGATGGACCTGTTCTTGTTTTAACGGATGATGTTTTACGCCAGATACCCCAGTGACTCAGTTACTCAAAAAATCATCCTAGACAATGGCATCGGCGTGATTGTCCCTCAGTCGAGCCTGGTTTATTTGTATCCCGATTTGGATGCTGACAACCCCCAATGGGATGACCTTGATCAACGGTTGGCAACTATCCCAGATAATCAACCCGTTCACTGCCATCCAATCATCAGTCGTAGTATGCAAGGGTTTATCCGGCGGGATATCGAGGACATTAAGCGGTTTGTTTATCCGGTCCTTGAAAAGTATGGCAACCGCGTAGAACGATGGACCTTATGCAATGAGCTACTGCAATCACCGGCAGCAGTCCAGATGAAAGTCATCTCACTTTACGAAGATGTCGCCCGTGATTTTCCTAGCCTAAAACTATGGGTTGGCGAATACGGGCTTAGAACAGCGCACAGTGTAAACGGACTGGCACCACCACTGCTTGAGCTAAAAGCTGCAGCCGATATAGAAGGGCTGGTGTTCGTTGATTATATGGACATTGCCGTTCGAAATAGTAACCGGGTCTCTTGGCTTCGAGGATTGCTAACTTGGGCGGAGCTATTCCAGGGATGGCTTAAATCAAACAACCTATCACCCCAGACGGTGGATGATTTTATTCAAGCTATCGAACTACTCAAGCCTGAATACATTGGCCTCAAAGTAGAGAAGTCGTTCAAACAGCTTTCAACGCTAGACATCAAACTGGCACTAGAAACATCAGTACTTACAGGCGCTAACCCAACCGAACACGACACAGCAAAAGAGGTATTGGGCTACCAGGTACTAGTGGATTTATGCCAAAGATATAGCGTCGATTTCTGGCACTGGAATATCTGCGATCGCGCAGTGGGCATTCCCTGGGACAAAGATCGCAACGGAACAGACTGCCCTGGCTGGTGGGACCGGGATGGTCAATTGAAACCATGGGCTGAGAAGTTTTTCAAGCAATAAAAAGACCCACCGAAGCAGGCCACAGCACGTACACCATTTTTCGCGCTAAATTACATCCTCATTTTAACAAAGCAGCAACAGGGCGGGCAACACTCAACTCCTCACAGCAACCTTCCCAGCCTCACGCCCACTCGCCACAAAGCCAGTACATACGTTCAGGCTTGCCTGCCTAAAAAATGTACAGTGCAATGCACTTTCCCTAAAACTACATTTTGGGCTCAAAGCTTTGCTGCTCAATGGCTGTGTAGCCGCGATGTAGTTAGTGTATTAATGCCAATGTAGTTTCTACACAGCCCTGAAACCCTTACGCAGCAACAGCTTTTAGCGTTTTTGTGTACTTTGTGCACTTTAGGTTAGTAAACCTTTTTGACTCAATTTTTTGTGCATTTTTCTATTTGATGCCTGAGAGTAAGCATATCTACTCACTAATTCAACTTTTTGCCTTTTATTCTCCTTATATCTCTTTTGTACTTTTAAACTACATAAAGTACATTATTATCTAAAAGTATTGATATATAAGGGTTTTAGCCAGTGTACTTTCTATGTAGAATGTAGATGTACTTTTGCATTTTAGAAAACCCCAAATAAACATATGTACTAGTTTGGGGTTAGATCGGGTTTTAGATTGCTGCCTGTCTTGTTATGAGACTCCTATGCGTCTCGCTGTGAGATTAGTTTTGATTTTTGCGAGTGTTCGCTGCTGCTCACTAAGAGTTACTGTTACTACTGCCACCATTCATCAGGTAGAGGGGGAGGGCGGCGGTACCTGGACAATGACGTGTTGAGTGCAAGGCAAAAAATACCCTGCTACTAGTGCTGTAGCAGGGTAAGCGAGAGTATTAGCGGTAGAGGCGAAGCGAGTCCGTGAGCCACTGCATCGACGGGTCACAGGTTCAACGATGAACAAGTGATGATACCTGAAAAATCGGCAAAGCTGCCAGCGGATCATTCCGCGAAATTGAATCTTGATGTTAGCTACCTAAGTGCAGAATCGACGCAATCACCGCGCATTCTCAACCAAGACGCGCAGACTCCATTTCAAGCTCTTTTTCTGCCAATAGCCGCATATCTTCTAACGCTTTCTCGTTTGTTGCGTAGAAATCAATCGATCTCAACAGGTCATGCCTATCGCTTTTGCGATAGATGAGATATGCGGCTATTGGCGTGCCCAGCAATGTTTCTAGTCCTCGACCTTTTTCGCCGCTTAGAGTTACAACCCACCCTGCACGACAGTGAGTCGTGTCGCACTTATGCCAATGATTCATATCTAGGCTGTTAGATGACTGCGTGGCGGCAGCATAGACCGCCTGATGAATGTTGACAACAGTCGGGACATCGTCAGCGTCCCTCAGGTAAGCGCCCCTCAGATCAGCGCCATCTAGGCAAGCATCATCTAAGTCAGCGCCATCTAAGTCAGCCCATCTCAGGTCAGCATCCTTCAGGTTAGCGTTCCTCAGATTAGCTCCCCTCAGGTCAGCACCACTCAGGTTAGCGCGCTTCAGGTTAGCGCCCTTCAGGTTAGCGCCCTCTAGGTGAGCGCCACTTAGGTCAACCCCCTCCAAGCAAGCGCCTTTCAGGTAAACGCCCTTTAGGTTAGCGCCTTCTAGGTCCGCACCACTTAGACCAGCGCCCTCTAGGCAAGCACCACTTAAGTAGGCGCGCTTCAGGTCAACTCCTCTCAGATTAGCGCCCCTCAGATTAGCCCCCTCCAGGTCAGCGCCACTTAGGTCAACCCCTCTCAGGTCAATGTTCTCTAGATCAGCGCCTTTCAGGTCAACGACCTCTAGACAAGCGTGCTGTGCACCTTTATTTTTCAGAATCTCTTGAAGCTGTTGATTGTTCATAATTTCCTGGGTTAAAAAGCTACGGTCTTTAACATCACCATGGGCTCTTTACAGCCTTAACGAACAGAACACGGCCTTGTGTTCTGTTCTCCGTCCAAACCATGCCCTTAGCAGCAAGCCAGCGTAGATATTGCCTGCAGGTATTCTCAGCCAAGCCCACCCAGTTAGCTAGATCCCTGGCTTCTATTTCTTGGTTGTACTCAAGCTCGTCAAGCCATAACAAGATAGTGCGCGGCGTTTGCACTGACCTATCGCTAGGGGGTAAGCGCCAAAACTCCCCTGAGTCCAAAAGTGAATCAAGTTTTTTGAAATTAACGTTTGCCACGATTTCTACTTGCTGTTGACATCTCCAATATTAGTCGTTACTATTTCAGGTGTCAAGTATTTTCGTTACAGATGCCGGAAGGAATACAGGTTACTCTTGATATAGCTGTCGCCGCATTGGAGGCACTACCGGAGTTGCTTAAAACGCAGCGGAAGGACAATGACATCACCCTGGAAAAGCTAGGCCTAGAGGCTGGAATCGACCAGGGGTCGGCAAGACAGCGAATGCATGAATGCGAAAAAAACGACTATAAATCAGTCAAGCTGTCAAAACTTTTGGATATCACAACCGCCCTGCGGGATTTAGTCCAAAAGCAGTCCAAAAAATAAACACGTAACGTAAAAGCGTTACACGGCAAGGGTTCTGAGGCGTGGAATAGTTGCGGGATGAGCAGCTAGTCAAAAATGTAGT
This sequence comes from Cyanobacteria bacterium P01_F01_bin.13, assembly GCA_039191365.1. Taxonomy (GTDB): domain Bacteria; phylum Cyanobacteriota; class Cyanobacteriia; order Phormidesmidales; family Phormidesmidaceae; genus Leptothoe. Next base: position 71,284 of record JBCCXQ010000001.1, read on the forward strand.
TAATCAGGAAAGCGAGAATAGTATGGATGGTAATGAAGTGAAGCTTTTGGATGCTGCTCGTCATGATGCAAAAACGCCGCTAAAGCGAAGGTTAGAAGCCCAGTCTGAGTTGATTGAGTGTTATGCCTGCGCTGGTTATGGCTGGACCGAAGCGAGGGATTTAGGTCATCAGATTGGCCAATCTGCATGGTCTCTAAAAATGCGCGAGGACGATAGCGGGTATGTCCCGCTACCTAAACTATCTCTGAAGCAGTTGCTAGATCTGGCCTCCGGCCCACACCTCAGCGTAGTCAATGAAGACGGAACATCTGACCACAGCATCGCTGTCGCTGATCGTGGTGTGGCGGCTTGCTATGTATTTGAGCGCTTTGGGCGTAATCCTGAAGGCGTTTTAGAGGCTATGGGGTACTGCCTAAGTCAGGACGATGCAGCGTAATTCCGCCAGAGAACGCACGTCGAGCAGCTAGTCAGAAAGTAGTTAATTAGGGATTGAAGATGAGTGATTTACCGTCAATGGTTTTTGGCCCGGATAGTCTCCCAATGGAGGACGAAATCCTGGCAGTAGATTTTGATTGGGCCAACGAGTTTATTAAAGATGCCAAAGACCTTAGTGTCGTGCCTACACAGGGAGATGATGAATCTGTGCCTGCTGAGGGATTTTGGTGGGTGCTGGACATTGGCACAGAAGGGGAAATCAAGGGCAAGCCTGTTCCCACCCCCGAGCTGGCGGTCAAGGATTATATTGCAACTTCGGCTGCCTGGATTCGTCAGCTTAGCGATTAAGAAGCGATCTCACGTCAAGCAGCTAGTCAAAAATGTAGTTAGTTTTTAGGAGAGTAAAAGAATGATTGGTTTTTTGGTCATGAATGAAGAGGGCTACTATCTTTCAAGTACTTATTTTTGGGCGATTAAGGACAACTGCAAGGATGCATATGTCCATAGCCTTGATGCGCTCAGAGGACTTAACTGGGCTAACTGGGCAAGCAAACCCACTAAGTTTTACAAGGCAGAATACGACCCCGAGAACGGCGTTAACCCTCTGGCAACTAAGCTTGATCTTGATGAGTTCAAAGATTTTTTGGCATTAACAGATCCGTGCCGCAAGGCAAACGCCATAACGGATATAACCGTTGAGACCGAGCAATTGACAGACTCCCAGTACTTAAAGGTTATGAGTGAAATTGAGGACTTTATCAGAGGTGTTGATGGGGTGTTTGACGTGATGGTTAGCGTCGGTCAAGAAATGTATTAGTTAATTGGAGAGTAAGAATGCAGTTAGTTTTTAATCCTGAAAAGTGGACAGATTTCTCGTTAGACGCAGAAATTCCTGAGAATAAGATTTACGTGGGCATCAGGAAGACTGGGAAGCCATTTTATTTTATGAAAAGCGCTCGATGGGGAGAGCACGGATTTGCGGAGATAAAGCCAGGGGCAAAGGCGACAAGTGTTGAGGCGCTTAAAACTCTGCCAGTTTATTACTGCTCTGGGGAGGAATTTGGTGTGAGGGTTAAGCTCCTATCGCAAGACTAACACCTGGCTTAGCGCGTCTGTAGCGTATCGAAAGCAAAAGGAAGCCGCAAACGAAGAGCAGAAGTAGTTAATTGGAGATGAAAGGAGATGATGGAAGTGAAGGAAATAAAGGAAGAAAACATTTATCAGGGCGTTCCAGGTCAGGGCAAAAAACTAGCCGATGGTACTTGGTGAACAAATTCGTCTGTTTCCGTGGGTTATATCTCCGTCTCTTGGACGGGGAAAAGCAAGTGCGTTGAATCGTCTTCTTTTGGTGGGCGGCGCTTTGCTAGGTGGGAAAAAATTTCTTAAGATGCCATGCCACCCAAGCGGCTAGTCAAAAATGTAGTTAGTTCTAGGGGAGTAAGAGAATGAATCACGAAGAAAGCTTTCTAGCGAAGCAACCAACAGGCCTGTCGTTGTGCAGGATTCGAAAAGAATTTAGGCGTGAATCAAAAATTCCATGGATATATACTGAATCGCCTGACCAACGATGGCTAATTAACCGGACCATTGCCACCTGCAAGTATCGCCCAGACGCTTGGGGGGTTGTGTCAGACTATCCGGTAAACGGTTATCGAGCCTCTGTTTGGGTTGATAACTTTGGTTGTAGCAGAGACTTGATCGGTGTCTTCGACTACTGCGAAAATCTTTCGGAGTCAATCAAAAAGCTTGGTCAGTATGCTCAGATGGCAGCCTCCAGGATCTGGGAGTTGAGCGAAGATCTTGACATCCCGCTGGCTGAACATGCAGAAGTCATTTTCTCAGCGATGATCCAGCACAAAGGGGTACAGATCAAGGAAGTCGCAAGCGAAGGGCAGAAGTAGTTAATTGGAGAGCAAGAAAATGGCTACATGGAGAGGCTTAATCAAGGACGAGTTAAATTCCAATAGCGAATCCTGGGAAGACATTGTGTCAACGACTTTGACAGAGCAGGATTTAGATAGAGAGTTTGATGACAGTTATGGAGGAGCGGAGGGCTGTCCCTTTACGCTGTGGACTCACAAGCGAGTGTATTTCCCTACTGAATACGATGGGGCTGAGGGGGTAAAAAGCGCTCCTAGAAACCCGTCTAACGAAAAGACGGAGCATGTTTAGTAGTCAACCAGAATGCAGTTAGTTTTAGGAGCAATCAATGATAAAAAAGATCGAATCAATCGAGGCGCTAGGGGACTTCACCCAAGTCCCTTCGGTGGCCGAAGGTGTCAACATGTACCAAATGCAGCTTGATGTTAATGGCTTTGTGTACAAGTCTGAAGGGCCGAACAGAGTCAGTTACTCTCTTTTAGTTGCCGCCGGTAGCATAGCAGTTGAATGGCATGCACAAAAAGGGTCTCCCTTCGTTCGATGGGAGGAATGTGAGTCCGACTGGGTTGGTGAAGATGAGTTTGGCCGTCCTATAAAAGCAAACCCCCACTGGCACTACTCATTCATTAAGCCAATGGTCGGAAATTGGACACAAGTAGGCGCTGACGATGCCGACATGGATTGGATACTTCAGAACGAATTCTGGTGGGAGGGAATGGCAAGAATAGAGAACTGGCTTCTGTAAATTCAGCTTTAGGAGAAAAGGCAATGATAACGAGAACGGACATAGAAAAAGAGGTAAAAGATTTAATAAGACTCATCAGTGAGCACGAAAAAAAGATTGATGCTGACGACCTCAGGTCATGGGCAAGCGACCTGAGGTCAGGCAGGTTTAAGCAGGGGAGGAATTACTTGGAGGCAAACGGCTGTCACTGCTGTCTCGGCGTTTATGGCGAAACTCATGGCATCGAATCTAAGTTTCGTGAGCATCTGCTGGCAGAGGAAGACTTCCCGGTTGATCACATTTTATCCAGTGAGGATGTTCAGCTTGTTTTTTTATCAATGAATGATGGTACCGGGCCTTTCAAGAAAAAGTTTTCTTTTAATGAAATCGCGGACGTGATTGAACAAATCGCTGAGGCTGGGGAGTCATGAGTAGAACAAAATCTGCACAATTGGTTCGTCTAATGGCTGGCGGATCTCTAATGCTAGCCACAGCGACGGTTTACTTTATTGACGCTGGCTGGGGGCATGTGGCACTGTCCACGCTGGTGTTCCTGGGAGGGTTTGGAGCGGGATACTGGACTAGAGATCTAGATGGCTAGGAAAGAGGCAATGAAAGGATATCTAGGCGAGACCAAAATAAGCATCCACGCAACTACGGCCCAGGACTTTGGGTATACCGACTGGCAGCACTGTTGGATTCAGCAGTACGGTGGTATTGATGGAGAACACCACAAAGATTGGCTAATCGACCAGTGCCTTAGGATCTCGCTGGGGACTCCGGTGGAAGTGTATTTAGCGCGGTGGGAGAACGGGGCAGAGGAGACGCGGTTTAGGCTTGGCGAGCCGTCAGCGGAGTACCTTAAATGGGTGGATGACATTGAGTGGAGTACAGGGATAGCGCCATGAGAAAATCTAGGTTTAAGTAGCCAAAAAAATACCCCGCTCACCGGGGATGGTGGCGGGGCTTAAGTCGATTACTTGATGATTGAAAGCTTGTAAGAACCACCTTTTACCTTGCAACGTCTGCCTAGCTTTTGAGCCTCTTTCCTAGTCCCAAAACATTTATTGAAGCCAGTGTAACTATTAGACTCATCGTAGTAACTAATTGAGTACATTACCTTTTTGCTAGGGTCAACGCCTTTAATGTCAGTAAGCATGATTGACTCTCCTTCGTGTCAGTTATGCTGCTCAGGCTTTTTCCGGCTAAGACTCAACTGAGGGGAGCCGATATGCCCTGCTTGCTTTGTTACCTTATGGTAGTCCACTATTCTCGTAACGTCAAGGATTATCTTCAGATTTCTTTTTTGCCGCTTCCCTGCGATCTCGCTGCTCCTGGTTGATTCTTTCTTTGTGCTTTGCCCTGTACGCTTTCATCCTCTCGGCAGCACTAACCGGCGGGGTAGCCCCCTTAGGACGCCCAGGCTCACCCTGATTCGGGGTGTGGCGCTTCCCGCAGGATTTACTCATGCATTTATACTGCTGGCGACCCGATTTCAGTACGGTCGTTTTTCTGGTAGCTGCCCCGCAATGGGGACATCTGGGATTGGTGTTAGGTTTTTTGACCATTAGCAGTACAGATTAATCAGTTTTTGACACTCTGCCTTATTCGCCTCAAACCCCTCAGCAGACTGATTGGCAGCCCATCGACTCAAGTACTCTTCACTCATGGTTTTAGGGGCAAGGGTGATCGTGAGTCTTGCCAGTTCAAGGGAGCCAGCTTTGAGGGTCAGTAGCCAGGTTAGGCGCTGGCGGTCTGTGGTTCCCTGTAGTTGCGCGATCGCAGTGCCGTTAGTGGTGGGGATGGTGTATTTCATGGGGTTACAAATAGGGCGACGTCTGCCGCCCCGCTAGATTTACATTGCTGCTACGGCTTCAGTGGCCATCCAGTCCTTTATTAGGGCCTTTGCCGCGTCGGTACCATTGGGATACTGACCCAAGACATCCTCTGCCAGGGTGTAGGCTGTGAGCCCATCACCCTTATTGCAGCAACTACCGACTAGAACACCGTCACAAAAAACATCCCAGAGCTGAAGACCAGAACCAAAACTAACTTTACTTGCGTCGAACATTTTCTGAATCAGAGGCGAGTTTCCCCGCCCCTGTGCTAAGTTTTAGAAATCGAACTGATGCTTGACAGTCGCCAAACCTTCAGCACCTATTTCGACCGTGAACCCGGTGTAAGAGCCGACCAGCTCAACCGGGTGAGGCTTTATCCCAAGCGCGGCGCAGCGCTCGAAATACGCCTGAGAGACCTCTGGACCCATAAGCTCAATGGCTTTTACCCAGAGTGTTTTGACCATGCGATATATCTCCTTGCTTAACTTTCTATATTATAGTCTACCTTTTGCGTAACGTCTGTAAAGTTGTCATAAACTATTTTTTAAGAGCGTTCATAGCCAAGTTATGCCCGACCAACAGAATGCCAGGGGTGATTGGGCAGATAGTGAGAATTGCGATCGCGCTCTTGGTAAAGCGACCGTTGCTGTAGACTGTAGCGATTAGCTTAGACATTTTTAATACCTGTGAATGTGTCGCGTTGCGGTTTATAGCCCCGGTAGGCTTTGGGCATGAAGTGATTGCCCTCTTTGCGGTTTAGCGCCCCGGTAGGCGGTTCGTTATTACTAAGATAGTCTACCTTTTTCGTAATGTCAAGGTAGATTCAGAAAAAGATTTTGCACTCAAAACAAAACCCCCAGCCGATCAAGGGCAGGGGGTTGTTCGTGAGGTATGCGCGATCGCATCAATCCGTTTTCTTCAACCAACCAGGTGACTCTAGATTCATCGTTGACCTGCCGCCAGCCAGCCCATTAGCCCAGAACCAAACACTAGGCAGGAGGAATAGGATCAGCATTGTGGTAACTGCTCCATGCAGGATGTATCTAAAGGATTGTTTAGCTATTGTTTTTGTCTGGCGTAGCGCGTTCTCTTTGTTCATGGGTTCTCCTGTATGTGGGCTCGATTATACAATCCAGGGCTAGCCTCAGGAGCAGGCTAATTCACCCCTTGGATTCACTTGCCGTGATTTGTTGGGACATCCCCTTGGCATGGTTGGCGCTCAGGCCAGACTAAAATTAGTCTTCCATCTAAATACCATCGAATTGCAGGCGGGATAGGTGTAGCACTCACGGCAGACAAACCTCCGCGCAATTAAAAACCCCTGAGCCGGAACCCAGGGGCGAAAAACGAATGGATGACTAGCTAACCGAAACAACAACTCCAAAAAAATATTGTGATAGAATGGTGTCACCGAGGGCGAGACCCCTAGGTGTAGTTGGTAGCTACGCCATCGATGGGATCTCACCGCCACCGGCTGAAGTCCAACCAACAAACCGGTAATGGTGATATTGCCATCATACCAAAAATTAATCAAGATGCCCCCCTGTTTTGCCAATGATGGTGACCAGGGTTTTCGTGTGTTTGGGGTTAATTTAAAGTTTTTGTCTTTGGTCTTTCCAGTCGGCTCCTCACTACACGGGTTGATTGGGAGGGCGAATGAGCAATCCTAACCAAGTACGTGTACATAGCCGTGTGTTGGACTGTGGGCGTCCCGATATACCCCTTTGGTATTTCAGCCGATGGCTCGACTTTGACGGCTCAGGCAGGGTGGAATTTACCGTAGAGCAAGCCTGTGAATTCTTTGGGAATAGCCCAGCGACTATCTACAGGCAGATAAAACAGGGTGAAGGCGTGTTATGGCATCGTGACAAAAAGATCAGGGGTAGCTTTGTGTTGTACCTGGTTGGTATTCGCCAGGTGTGCAGAAACTTGCATCTTGGCTGTCACAAAAATGTATTGGGTGCTATTGCTGATGTTCCGGCGGTTGCGATCGCAACTCGATTTGGGGCTAAAGCATTAGCGACTCAGTTAGATGCATTGCAGTGCCAGCGACAAGCATGGTGGGCGGCTAGTCAGTCAGTACCTGAAGGCATACGTAATTTTATATTGAAACCTTGGGAGAAGGCATCCTTAGTAAAATCGACTGGGGATAGCGGCGAGAACAAGGGGACCAAGCAAATAGACCGGTATGCGTTTGAGTCTGGTGATTGGTCAATACCTGGTGCCACGATTGCAGGCATTAGAAAGCGCACTGGCTGGAAGAGCGATCGCACTATCCAGCGCAGGCCTTCAACTAAGGTTAGGGCCGAGCATGGGTTAGGGCCAGTAGGCAAGAAAAGGGTAGTTCAGGAAGTTACTAGTCCTGATCTGATGACTGCATTAGCTCAGTCTTGCTCTGGTTATGTGGTGGAGAATAACCGAGTATACAAGGTGCTGAAGTTTACTGGCTCTAAGTTCTTTGCTCTAAAGCACAATATCTATGCTGAGGACTTTGAGCTTTTGGGATTGCGTAGACTGAGGGGAAAGGTTAATCGGGATGCGTTGAACGATATTAGTACATGACAGTTATGAGAAAAGAGGGAAAATGAACGCTATCACGGAGCAATGGGAATACGAGACCATCTACAACCCAAGTGATGAAGAGTTGAATGCTATGGGCATTGAAGGTTGGCAGCTTGTCAGCGTTGTACCCACCAGCAACAATGGCCATTGGGCATACATGATGAGGCCAAAGAAGACAATGATATTGCCTAGGGTCACGGCCCCAATGCCTTACCCATGGGCTCAGGTGAGGGCAAAGGCGATTAAGGCGATTGAGGAATCAAAGCTATGAGTGAGCGCAAAACATATACAGCCTTCGATAAAACGCTGCTTGTTTATAAGCCTGACGATCTGTGGCCATTTCATCCATATCCATGGCGGTTCAAGATCTTCGATGGCTATAGATGGCTCACCTATGCGGGCATCCCTAATCAGTGCAAGACTCAGCGCAGTGCCTATAAGCGGGCATGGTGGAAAGCTAAAAAGATGTCACACTAGAGAGGTTGATCTTTTCAGATGAGAAAAAAATCCATGAATGATTTAGCGATCGCAACTTTAGCCCTTTTTGAGAGAGTCAAGCTTCTAATCTCTGACGCTCATGACTATGGCGAAGTGACCGGTTTTTGCAACGAGTTTGACCGCATCACTAGCGACTTGACAAGTGCTCTTCAATCGATCGGCTCCCGTCTTTCCTCTTTAGAAAGGAGAGTGACGCGACTGGACAAATACACTAGCGCTGATGAGCTGCTTAAAGATTTACAGAGCGTCGGGCTACTGAAAAAGATTACGCCTAGCGATGCTCCCGCAGATGCCCAGGAAGGAATCATTTATGACTATGAAGGAAAACCACTGAGGCCACTAGGATGATGACGCCAGAACAGCAAAAAGAACTACTGTACATGTTCAAAGACTTACTCGAATCTGCTGAAAAGGATGAAGGGTTTTTCGAGAAAGCGAATGCATTCTTGAAGTCACTGAATGATCCGCGACTGATGCAATACGAAGCCTATGAAGCTCATTTTGATGGTGGAGGCTTAGGTTTTGTAGAGTGGCTTAGCCTCACTGAAAGAGGTGAAACGCCTTGGGTGCCAGAGAAAAAGTAATAGAGCGCCCTTGGTGTCCCTACGGACAGAAGAGAAGCACAGGCAGACAGGTTTTCTGAGTTAGCGAGGTTGGCAATAGAAGGATGAACAATTTGATGAAGAGTCGTTTTCTTAGCACCTTAAAGCCCATGCTTTTAGAGCAAATAGAAGCTGACTTAGAGCGATACAGGCTTTTAGGCTACTTTTCTGATGTGCAACTAGCAATTGAATCTGACATTTCTGCCATATCTCAAGAATGGTCTGTAAGCTTCATCCCAAAGCTAGGCTTACAAGAGCCGATAAGGATCAACTGCAAAATCAGCGAACAAATAATTAGCCAACTCTCGCCTCAACTTCACCCTGAAGGTGGGACAACTGAGTATATTGTCACGGTTGCAAGGCGAATAGTGGCGACGCTGGATAAGTACCTAGTCGAATCAGATCGGCTAAGTACAATGTCAATGCCCTTACCGTATTTGAATATGGACGACGTGGGGGTTAAGGAGCATCAAGGTAGCTAGATTAGTAGTTGCGGGTTTGTCGATTCCTTGGTCTGCCACAAAACCATAGTCCTTCACTCTCGCTAAAGGACGAAGACAATTAATTTGTTATGCTTAGGGCGTTGAAGCAGCTATTGAAATGTGCCAGCACCAAGGAATTCCGATGGATTAACCGCAAAACAGCAGAAGTTTTGTCAAGAATTCTTCAAGGATTTTAATGCCAGTGCTGCTTACAGGAGGGCAGGATACAAAAGCAAATCCCCAGACGTAAGCTCCGCTGAATTACTAAGAAAACCTAATATCCTCAACTACTTAAACACTAGGCTTAATAAGGCAGAGGAGATCGCCCAGGTCTCGCTTGCTGCTGTTGTTCGTGAGGCTGGACGCCTAGCATTTTCGGATATTACCGAAGCTATGTCTTTTGATAAGAATGGCGTCACCTTCAAGGATTCTAAAACACTACCAAAGCGTGTCACTGCCAGTATTAGAAGCGTTAGCTCTACCCGCACCATCACCAGGGATAAGCACGGAGGAGAGACTGAAATTGTGAACATGAAGATGGAGTTTCACGGGAAGTCTCAGGCGATCGCATTCCTGGGTAAGTTCTTTGGAGTTGGCCAGGACTTCAACCAAGCTAGGGCAGCGTTGCTAAAGTATGGCATAGCGATGATTGCAGATAGCAGCACCCCCACCGGATTCAGGTTAGAACTGCACGATGTTAACAGCCCTGCCATTGCCTCAATCGAAGCCACTGAAGCCGCTACAGAGTTTACAGGAGAAGTCTGGGAGTCCGCCGAACAAACTTAGCTCACTCCATACCACGCAAAAAGAAGTTTTCTGGGCACCGTATCGCTACCGTGTAGTGGTGTGCGGGAGGCGCTGGGGGAAAGCGCTGGGTTTAGGTACTCCCGTCCCCACCCCGAATGGATGGACAACGATGGGCGACATTAAGCCCGGTGATGTTGTGTATGACGAGACGGGTAAACCGTGCAATGTCATCAACGTCTCGGGGGTTATGACTGATAGACCTTGCTATAAGGTCAGATTCAGTGACGGGACAGAGGTTATTGCTGACGAGAATCACGAATGGTTTACGTGGTCAAAAGCTGCGAGAAAAAGCTATGGCAGGCGATCCGGGAAGGTTAGGAAAGCTGAAACACTGCCATCTGTGAAGACGACCAAAGAAATTAGTGAATCTGTTTTTGTTAGTCGCAAGGATGACAAGACTGAGTTCAACCATTCAATCCCATTGGCTTTGCCGATAGAAGGCTGTGAGCAGTCGTTATTGATAGCGCCGTACATACTGGGTGCGTGGCTTGGCGATGGGGATAGCAACGGCGCAGGGCTCACTAACCCAGACTTTGAGGTTATTCAGGCGATTGGTGGAGAGGGGTATCGCATAGACCCTATAGCCAAGGAATATGGCTGGTACATCTATGGCGATACTACGAGGCCACGACAGCGGGGCGTCAGTGACCGAGCTAAAACGCTGCATAACTGCTTTCAAGCTGATTTAAGGCAGCTGGGGTTACTGAAAAACAAACATATACCTTCGTGTTATTTGCGGGCATCAATAGCCGATCGCATGGCGTTGCTCCAGGGCTTGATGGATACGGACGGGTCCGCAGAAAAAACGGGTAGATGCAGCTTTGAGGTAACTAACGAATCACTCGCCAATGGCGCTTTCGAGCTAATTGCAAGCCTGGGTTTTCAGCCCAAAATGCATATCAAGGATGCAGTTTTAGACGGGCGTGTCATTGGTGACGTCTACAGAATTCGGTTTCATCCCAAAATCCCTGTATTCAGGCTGCCAAGAAAACTGGAGAGACAGAAATTAGGCAAGACCCCAAAACACAGAGAACATCGATTTATAGTTTCAGTCGAGCCCATAGAGTCAGTCCCGGTCCAATGTATTGAGGTTGATTCCCCTAACCACCTTTTTCTTGTCACCAAATCATTCATCTCAACGCATAATTCTAGGCTCAGCCTTACAACGGGGCTCATGGCAGCCATGGGGCAGCTTCCCAACTACACGCAGATGCTGGCTGAGCCCGCTGAAAACACTATTGACATGGTTCAGCTTCCCGGTGGGGTTTGGGTGCCTAAGGATGAACCTAAACTTGCTTTTCCGTATGATCCAGCATCGCCGCCTACTGTGGTGTTTGCAATGCCTACCCTCAAGCAATGCAAAAAGATATTCTGGAAACCGCTTGTAAACCTGCTCGCTGGTCAGCCATTTGTAGAGAACATAAACCGTGCAGAGCACACTATCAAACTGGTTGGCGACTTACCAGAGATTGTCTGCGTTGGGCTGAATGATGGCGACGGCGATCGCGTTCGAGGTTTTAGGATTGCGGCGCTACTGGCTGACGAATGGCAGGATGTGAAGCCGATGATTTGGGATGAGGTGTTACAGCCTGCTATGGCAGATACACCAGGTAGCATTGCTCTTTTTACTGGCACACCCAAGGGCAAAGTCAATCACTTATATAAGTTTGATCTGAAGTCTCAGGAGTTTGATGATTGGGGTAGCTTCCGATTCGAGACTGCAGATAATCCGTTTGTTCCAAGAGAGGAGATTGCCAGAGCTGAGGCGACGCAAGACCCACGAACATTTAGGCAAGAATTTAAGGCGAGCTACGAAGACTTCCCCGGTCAGATATTCGACCACTTAAAAGATAGCCACCTAGTTGCCAATATCCCCACGGCATTCAAGCGCATTGTGATGGGCGTTGACTGGGGTGATGTGAACCCAGCCCTATGTGTTGCGGGAAAAGATAATAACGGCAAGTGGTGGGTATTAGACACTTGGTACTCATCTAGTGGGGTTAATGTACTGGATGACGTGTTTTTAGCTGAGGGTAAACGACTAAAGGAAAAGTATGGGGTGCAGGCTGTATGGTGTGGCCATGACCGGCCAGCTAGTATTCAGAAATGGAGAACTGAGTTAAAGATTCCGTGTAAATCTTGGCAAGATGCGAAAAAAGGTAAAGGTAAGGCACCGGGACTGAATGAACGAAATAACCGCGTGAATGCCTTGATTTATCATAATCAACTAGCCATTGCCGCCCACTTGTCGGATTTCAGGGATAAGATGGGCTCGTATCATAGAGATACTGATTCCATGGGGAATATATTAGATACTGTCGCCAAGGGTCAGGATGACCACGAAGTTGATGCCTGTACTATGGCCATTGGCTCAGAAGAATTTAGCCATGTTGCAAGCTTTTCCAAAAGCAAAGCCCGTTACCGTTAGCCATGACAGACAAACCCTCTTACAAGCAAAGTCATTTCAGCAATTACTCGGAAGAATACGAGTTAGTTGATGATGTCTGGGAGCAGCTAGCAAGGTTTGAAGACTTGAGGCGGTACCTGCCAGCGCGACTAAATGAATCTGGTTCAAGTTATTTACTAAGACAGCAAACAACGGCGCTACCTAGTAGCTTTAGGGATGGCATTGAGAAGGCTGCTGGCCGACTCGGGAAAGCTCAAGTATCAGAAGATGCGCTAGAACCTATCGAAGCATTGGTGTCTGGCGTTGACGAACAAAAGACGACACTAGATTTTTTTGTGTTTCGGGTATTTGTCGAAATCATGAAAAAACAATGCTGTGTCGTAATCGTAGACACGACGGGAGAACAGGAGCCTGCAACACTGCAGCTTATTCCCGTTACCTCAATACAAAATGTCTACGTAGACAAACAAACAGGGCGCGTACTTAGCCTGACTATTGCGGAGGAAGACTATAGGCCAGATGGAAGGTACGGCGTTTCCAAGGTTAAGCGATATCGCGAGTACACTGAATCGGAATTGATTATTTGGGAAGATGTAAAAGGGCAGCTGATGCAAAGCAGCGAACCTATGGAGTTGACTGATGCTAATCAACGATCTAGGGGAGAGGTTTTTGCTGTTTGGTTTGGGACTATTGGCTCTACCCCATGGATGCCCGCAGCCCCCCCATTACTGCAATATGCAAAGCTTTCAGTGCACCAGATGCATAAGGTTAGTGACCTGGATCGAGCGGAAACGATAGCAGCACTGCCCCCGATCCTTAGGTATCTTCCCGAGGGAGCCCCTGATGCGGGAGAGCTTGATGATGTTCTTTGGGATCCCGGCAGTGTTGAAAATGTTCCGTTTGGTGGAGACTTGAGGCCCGCTCAAACATCAAGCCAAGATTTTGCCGCAATGCATCAGCGAAACCAAGACAGACAAGAGCGCCTAGATACATTTGCCGACAACTATCTAAAAGAAAAAGCCCGCACCGACTTACAGGCAACCATGGCAGACGATGCAGAGACTAGTAGGCTAGAGCTATATGTGAAATCTTTGCAAGATGGATTTTCCAAAGTGTTTCGGTTTGTAATGAGGTTAAGCGATCGCACCTATAACCCTAATGTCAGCCCTGGCGAGCTTATACTTAGCGCGACTAAATACGATCAAGTGACCGACAATGAGATTAAGTTGCTGGGGGATACATTATTCCGTGGGGCAATTGATCAGCGGACTGCGTTTGAGATAGCGCGGCAGCAGTGGAAGAGTAGGGGCTATGACATCCCTGAACAAAGTAGCGCGGCCTCACTCCCTGATCCAACGATGATAATAGAGTAGCTATGCCTTTCACCGATGCGGACAAAACCCAACTATGGGAGTTATTTAGTAACGATACTGATGACCTGGATGACTCGTCTGGATTCATGAGGGCGATCGCGGCTTTTGAACAAGAGGACTTAGATCACCCAACTTTTAATTTGGTTGCTGGAATCCAGGCAAACTTAGCCGCGCTAACAACACTAGACACCTCTATTGCTACAGCATCTAGCAACGTCGGAACAAGAGAAGAGGACTTTGACGATCAGGTTCGTCTTGTGACTGATGGCGGATTAACTCAAATAAACAACTTGGCGGCCCAACGTTCTGCGCTAAAAGCGGAAATAAATAAGCGACTGAAGTTTAGTAGCTATGGGGTAGCCAAGCGAAGCAAGGTAATCGGGGTGCAGCCGATGCTCAATTACAGTCGTGGCTATGTCTCGGGTTGATCGATTTATTCCTGAATCTAGCTTAGTCGCTTCAGAGACTGAGATAGAAGCACTTCTGCGGATTTCTCAGCAAGATACATTAAGCGCATCTGAGTATGCGGAATTGCCCGAGTACAGCCTAAGCACCCAGCAGTATGACGGGTTAACTGCAGAGGATGTAAAACGCCTGTTGGCTGAAGTAGGCGTTGAATTAAGCCGTAAAATGGTTCGACACACTAACCGTCTGCTAGATGGCCAAATATCACTAGCTGAATGGCATTTGTTTTTAACGACCGAGACCAAAAAGCATGACTTGATTGCTATTTTGCTAGGTGTTGGGGGGCTATCAATTGCGTTAGGTTTCGGGCTTAATTTTTGGGAGCCAACGCAATCGCTGATAAGGTCTCAGTTCACTGGGATAACTCGCACAGCTGAGCGGATTGGCGGTGGTGAGTATACCCCAAAACAGCTACTGTGGTATGCCAACTATAAGGGCTCGTCCGTGGTTGGTGCTTATAACCAGGCCCGAAAAACAGGGCTGATGCTAAGCCAGTTTAATGAGGCTAGACGCTGGCCAGACCCTGCCGCAGAGCATTGCATTGACTGCCCTGCCTACTCAACAGGCGGTTTATGGGTGCCTACAAGTGACGTTGTGCCGATTGGTGTAGCTTGTCGTTGCAACGGTCGTTGTAGATGTCGAATTGAGTATCGATTCAACCCTGAACGCGCTTTGCAAATGTCTCTAAGTGAGCAAATAAACAGGGCCAAAGGTAATGAGAGTCAACTTTTTGGGTTTTTAAGCTAGTATTTGAATGCCGCAACATAGCCAAAGATAATGCGAACAAACCTGAAATCATCGAAAATTCAATCAATTGATTGGAAAAATTTGCTAGAGCCTGTTGTTAATTTGACAGGTCAAGTTGAGTACAAGCCCCTCCTTACTATTGAGGAGACCCCAGCAGGGGAAGGCGCAGACCCACCCCCTGCGCCACCAGCTAAAACGGTCACTGTTGACGGAACACCATTAAAGGTGGAGCCAGAGATTAACAACCTAGAGGGAGTGCTTTCCACTCTTCAGAAATACCAAAAATTCGGCAACGTAAAAGACATTGAAAAAGCAATTGAAGCCAGCAGGAAGCTAACTGCTCTCAATGAAGCCGTTACCGCAGACGGGTTTGATCTCGAGACCTTACCCGACCAACTAAAACAAATCACTGCAAAATCAAAAACTGAGGAGGCGCTTGAGGCGGAATTATCAAAGCGCTATGAGTCTCGCATCCAGCTAGCCGCACTTGAGCACCAGAAAAAAGTAACCGACCTAGAGAACAGGCTAAATACTGTCACGCAGTCATTGACAGACCGACTTCAGTCAGATGCAGTTCGCCCTCACTTTATGGCCAACGCTAAGCCAGAGGCTCAACGAGAATGGACAGCATACTGGAATGACATCAAGCAGCACATTGTCTTTGACCCGGAAAACCCGGGCAAGATTGAGCGCTTGCTAGATGCAAAAGGTGAGCCATTGGTGGTCACTGTCAACGGGGAGACCAGAACCGGGAATCTGGACGATCTGTTTACTGGGTTTATAGCTGGCGAGTATGGTACTCGCATCGGTTACGCAATGCTTCCAATTAACGGGTCGCGGGGCGGCGGATCCATTAGCCCCGCGACTAATTCAAGATCCTCAATTTCTTCTGCTGACCTAGGAAAACTACCTCCGGCTCAGCTAAGAGAGATGAAATCCAAGGTTGCAAGTGGAGAGGTGCGAGTCATTCAAGCTTGACAAATCACCTGATTTTAGATATAGCTTAAGGAAGAAATTAAATAACTCTTTTTGGGAAAGCCAGACTTAGCCCTATGACTGCCAGACAGCCGGAGTTTTTGCAGTAGTCCATAGGGCTTTGTTGTGGCCAATAATCCCTACATAGAGTAAAAATGCCTAACGATGTAACGGGGCTCACCCCGCTTGCGGAGATCCGCACACTTGAAGTGCTACGTGAAACTGTAGCAATGTCTCAAATTGTCACCAACAACACTGAGAACATGGATGTTCCGGTGGAACGAGGTGAGACGGTTGACATCAACGTAATGAACCGGTTTACCACGCGAGCTGTTGTACCTGGCGTAACTCCACCCGCAACGGGAGAAAATGACGTTGAGCCGGTTACTAGCCGATTGACGCTGGACCGCCACGAGGAATCTTCCTTTGTTCTTACAAACCGCGAATGGTTAGCCATTGCAGCAGGTAAGAGCGAAGCTTATGACGAAGCTATCCGAGCCGTTGCGAATGCTATCAATGATTCGTTGACTGGCTTGTATGTCCATGTTGGCCGCAATGTTGGTACGCCTGGAACAACCCCATTCACGGCTAATACCCAGCTACTGAAGGACGCCAATGTTTGGCTGTCTCAACAAGCAGCCCCTAAGTCTCGACGCTCTTTGATTCTTGATCCATTTGCATATGGTGAAGCTACACAGCTCCCAGCATTGCAACGGGTAGACCAAGGTGGAGATCCTGAGACGTTGCGTGATGCAATGATCACTCGTGCTGTTGGCTATGACTGGGCAGAAGATCAACAGGTTCGAACCCATACTAGTGTTGCAGCCGGTACCTACGCAGTCGACGCAACAGCGGTAGCCGGTGCGCGGACAATTATTGTTGATGATGGCGCTGGTGCATTACCCGCAGCACCTCTCACACCTGGAGATCCATTTACGATCGCAGGCTCCACGACTCAGCACTCAGTTGTTAGCTATACGCCTAATGCGACTGATGCAACGGTTGTAATCTCCCCTGGATTAGAAGCCGATGTAGTTGATGGCGCAGTGCTGACAGTAAACGCAGCCGCACACGTGGCAAATATGGCGTTTCACCCTCAGGCATTCCACCTAGCGGTACGTCCTGAGGATCAGGTTAACCTAAGCATCTTAGGTGAATCCCGATCCAATAAACTCATTCGTCGAGTTGTCGATGAAATGAGTGGCGTTGCGCTAACAGTCTGCATTTACGAAGAGTTTCACCAAACTCGACTAGAAGTCTCTGCGCTATGGGGCGTGGTTGCTGCTCGCCCTGAACTTGCTGTTCGTATTATGGGCTAGATAATGGCAACACTTGAAACAGTAAAAATAGAGTATGGCTATGAGTTTTTAGTCATCAACAAAAGTGACTTTGACCCAGAAAGTCATACTCTATTTGGGCCAGAAAAACCACCCCAGGAAGAACCAATCCAGGAAGAACCGACCCAAGAACCGGCTGACTCCTCCCCAACCAAGGAGCAACGGCAAGCTGAATTAGATGAAGCGTCTTGGCAGACTTTGAAGGCTTTAGCTGAAAAGCTTGATCCGCCCATTACCGAAAAGCCAGAAGGCGGCTGGGATGAAGTAATTCCGGCTATTCTCTTAGCCGAATTCCCTGAGGAATAATGACCGACATAATCCATGGTTACAACCCGACGGTCAATGATATTATCCCTGTCCGTGTAGATGCGGGCGGCTTCTTGGAGGTCGTTGGCACAACAGGTGAAACAATACAGATCTACAGCACCGTTCAAGGGGCTGCTGGTGGCGGTCCTGGGTATGCTGCTGGGGATATTCTGGTTTTACGTCAAGTCGGCACCAACGCTCCCGAGTGGGTCAACACTAACGGGAATGCTGTTATTGCTGCGCCGACAAACATTGAGCCGGTTGGGGGTGCTTCATCTGCCGTTCAAGTTACAAACCTTCCCGCTACCGTAGCGACTAACGCAGGCGCTGTTGATGCCAATACTGTTCGTGTTGCGCTGACGGCTGAAGACAAGGCGATTCTTGGTACTTCGCCAGTTCTTCAACCCGTCACCTACGACATTGTTGACGGCGCAACCGGGAACAGCGGCATCCGGTTTGGTAACTTCATCTATGCGTCTGCTCTAAACGCGCTCACAGATACGTCACCTATCACCCCAGGAGCAGCGACGGGTAACGCGGCAAACATTCAGTTAACCAGTGGTACCCAAACCGCATCTGGCTCAAGCTTGCAGGCGTATCAAATAGATGGCACTGGCACTGTCTTGTATGGCGAAGTAGACAACGCAGCGGGCACCATTACCCCATTGGGTGGCGGGGCGGCGGTTGCTATCGGTACAGGCGCTGGGGAGGCTCAACTTGTTCCCAACCTTGACACAGAAGTAGACAGGCGCTACACCGCAACAGCTCCAGATAGAGCCCCTGACTATGTGGCGGGCAACGAACTGCTCAGGCTAATTGAGCGAACCGGAGGCGGTAGTTATGCTATTGCCTGGTTGAATGCAGATACAGGCGCTCGATTCACAACAGCACCTGTAAGCCCCACACCTGAGGTAAGTGGCGGGGCTGGGGTAGATTTTGACGCGGTTCGCTACCGCCTGAATGATGGCACCTATGGACTTGGTTGGTATGACCAATCAACGCAGGTTTTATATGCAGACATTGACCGCGCTGCTGTTATTCCAATTGGCGCTAATGCAACAGATGCAGTACTAGCCAGTATCCACGAGCAGGATGACTCAGCCCCTGTTGCTACACAATTTAATTTAGATACGACTGATGCAATAAGTGCCACGTTCTCTCCACCCACAGGCGCATATTTTGAATCAATTACAGCAGAAATCCGGGTCAGCTCCTATGCCTCTGTCGGGAACAACCCAATATTGTTTTTATTAGAAACAACCACATTCAATCCCGCGCTTGCCTCGGATTTTTCTTTGATAGCTGAAGGTACTCAGGGTAGTGCCGTTGCCGACATAACCGCGCAAATTGCATTTAGCGATGATGCTTTGAAATCTATTTCCTCAGTGCGTGTGCGAAGGGTGGACGGGGCTGATACGTCCGCTACAGCATTGGTGAGATTGTCGTACACGCTGAGGTGATATGGGAGCAATTAACACGTTTAATGCAGTCCATCAGCTTTCTGTTGTCCCCACTACTGGCGGGGTTCAAACGCTATCCGTTGGCGATACTGCTACTACACTTAGAGCCTTAAGCGGTGCAAACCCACCAAGAGGGTTAACTGGCTGGATTGCAACGGTCAGCAGCATCTCACCGGGTAGCGGGTCTGTAACGATAAATGGCCAACAGGTTTTTAGCTCTGGGCGCGTTATTTCGGGTTTTGCTCCAGGTAATGAAGCGGGTGCTTCTGGTGATATGGTTGCAGGTCTTATCGCTAACCCAACACTTCAAGCTTCTGCCGGTGCGACTGCATCAATTGACTTTACCTATTACGCCGAGCTAGGTACTGAACACTTTCCATCTGCTATAAATTTGCTTAGCGCAACCGTAGAAGATGCAACACCCAATCAGGTTGTTTTTACGTACAGCGCAACACTAAGCGGGACACCACCATTTACCGCTGATTTTGCATTAAGCGGAAAGACGGTGACAGATGCCCAATTAGTTGGCGCAACCATCGTTGTAACGGTTGATACGCCTTACCAGAATGGTGATGTTATTACCGGAACATATACCCCTGGCGTTAATCGCATAACGGGGAACGCTGTCGAGGTTGCAGGCTTTACAGGTCAATCGATCACAAATAATATTGCTGCCCCATCTGGGTTCTCGCTATCAAGTACGTCTGTCTCTGTGGCTGGGCCTGCCATCGTAGAAGTGCTTTATACGGAGGAGCTTGATAGTGCATTTACGCCTGAGACATCAGCATTTACAGTATCTGGCCGCACCGTAAAACATATCCAGGTAGACGGCGACGATAGCCGTGCTTGGGTTGTTCTCGACACCCCTTTAGTCAATGGCGATACTCGAACGATTAGCTATACCCAGCCAGCGACCAACCAGCTGCGCAGCTCCACAGGTACCCTGGCAGATTCGTTCACGAACCTTGCCATCACCAACCCAGTACCTGCGGGTATACCCCTGCTAGCGCTATCAAGCCGGACGAACACGGCTGGTGTGCCAGCGGGTAGCAACTTAATTACCCTAGACCTTGGGCAATCAAATGCAGGGCTAATTAATGGCAGCTCCATTGCGGAACAGCGTGGCATCTGGCAAGTCGCCAACACCCCCACCATCATTGGCCGAAACGAATTTATTAATCAAGGGTCAACAGCCTTTAATTCGAATAGGGGCGCATGGAAGGTAGAGGGCGCTGTCCCTATTCTTGGTAATGATTTTGGTAATGCTGGGGCTTTGGCAGATCGCGCCATCAAAGAGATGCAGGCCTATACAAACACAATCCCAACTACGCATTATTGGAGAGCGCTGAACTGGGTACAGGGCGAATCTGATGCTGATAACTTTCCTGATGGGCTTACGCATGAGCCCTTATTTCTCACGTTTGCTGATGCCTTGGATCAAGCTACCGGGCGAAACTGGCTATGGACTTTAGGCCAGACTAATGATGCAATCGTCCCGGCTACTTATGATCAAGTTGGCGATGTGCGAGATGGCTATGCAAGCATTGGCGCTGAGTTCCCAAGTAAATATGGAATCTACGATCAATCAGGAATTGCACTTGGGTCGGACCTACTGCACTATCTACCAGCAGGTTTACTAGAAAACGAGAACAGAGCCCGAGCTGTAGTCGATGCAGCGAACATGATTGGGCTTTATGTTTTCGAATACCCAAGCGTTGAAGTTATTATCGAAAATGGCATAGATTCATTTCAGCCGACTAGCAACACCAAGGCAATAACGGTACGCTACACAACCAATTCGTCCAATCCAGTCTTAGCTGAAGCGATTGGATTAACGGCTGAATTTGTGGGCATTGGTGAAGTGGTAATGACACCACGCACGCCACTACCCGCCAATGGTAATACCATCGAAATTGTCTACGATATAACGCTGTCGGGTGTTACTACCTGGGGAGACATTGCAGCGAATGATCGTAATATTTCCGTCCGCTATACCGCTCAAGGGATGGGCGATACAGCCGGGAATCGTCATCCAGTAGACCAAACGTGTCTGATTTATCAAGCTGATTGGGTGCTGAGAACACCATTTGCTATCACGGTAGATGCTGGGCAAGGCGTCACATTTAAGGGCCGAGTACGCGACTCTGTTGGGGTGTGGTCTTTTTCCGATGGCACGCCTACAGTCGTTAGCGAGGCGGATGCAACTACAGATGTCGCCCTTACCGCAACCACCGGAAACGTAACGGTGACATGCTTCTTAGAGGAAGGTAGAACGCAGCTGTATCTGATCAACTGCGGGATTACTGATTTTGATATATCAGGATTCAACAACCTGACACGCTTGCGGCTTGGCAATAACCCAATTACGGCATTACCCGCCGCTGTATGGACACACACAAGCCTGAGTGACTTGAATTGCACCAATTGCAACATTGGCTCGATTAGCAGCGACATCCAAAACCTGACAACCCTAGACACACTTAATCTTGGCAATAACTCTGGAATTTCATTGCCAAGCGAACTAACTACGCTAACCGACGTTGATACTTTGTTCTTAAATAATTGCGGGTTAACCACGTTGCCATCTGGATTTGATGGCATGACCGCGCTAAGGAGTTTGCAGCTAGGAGGAAATTCGTTGTCAATTACTGTCGTTGATGCCCTTTTGAATGAGCTAGCAACTGGGGCGTTTACCTCGGGTACTTTGACGGCAGACATTACTTCACAAAACGGCATCAACGATGTGAATCTAGTGTCTTCGCCAGCGGCTTTGACTGCTGCTCAAGGTGCAGGGTGGAATGTTACCTAAGGGGAAAAATGCTGATAGAAAGAGGCGCGCCAATATTAATTGATGATGGAAGCCAAGATGCTGTTTCTTTGGTGCTTAGTCAGGATGCCCCATTGACAACTATTGGCGCTAGTCAATTGCCATTAGTTGCCGGTGGCTTTTCATCCGACAGTTTTTCTTGGGACAATGCCGTAAATTACGGTCGAGCCCTTGCCACCAAAACTTTAGCCCTGGACTTTGGTGTCAATTTTGCTGAGATCGAAGACGAGCCAATTCCACCAGGTAGAATCATTGTCCAGGAGTCTATTGAATCGTTCCCGACACTCCCTAGTACCTGGTCAGAAAAATTATTTTTATTTAGCACCGGACCCAACGATCCGCGCCAAGGTAGCGCCAGGTTTCTTGGCATTGTTGCCGGGAAGTATTACCGGGTTGTCATCAACCTAGATACTGCACCACCTGCCAACTTTGATGTGCTTCGAGTGGGTACTGGGGTGCAAAGTCAGGCAAGTAGTTCTGTCGCTAGCTCTATCCCGGTTAGCGTCTCAAATGTTGAGGTTGTCCCACCCACGGGCAACGCAGTCGAAAATCTAACGTTAGTTGGTCAAATCTCCCTGTCTGATGCTGGGGTAAGCGGTTCGTCGTTGACGGTGACCCTATACAGTGGCACCTCGCAACTAGGCCAACAAACGGTAACGACTGGACTTGATCCTGGGGCTATGGTATCGGTCTCTTTTTTGAGCGTTGCCGGGACGAAAGCTTTAGATGGGAGAACATTTAGGATAGGTGCTCGAATTGATTCTGGTGCTGAGATATTTAGCGATCAAATAACTCCATTTACTACCTGGCCCGCTGATGGTGTTCTGAGACAAGAAAAGAACGGTACCCAAACACTGACAGCAGCAACAACAAATGCTGGTGCAACGCCAATATTTTCAATTGATGGCGGGATAGACTGGCAGCCGTTTAATGCGCCTTTTACGTTCACTGGCGCTGAGACTTCTTTTAGTATTGCGTGGCTGGCCTCTGCTAGACTGACCGACCTGTCTTTAGGCGATGGGATGATTGGGGTTAATGTATCGCCACCCCCAGAGGCTGGGCAGCTAACAAACTTTCTAAAAGGCTCAACCAAGATTACGGGTACCCCTGCCCCGACCATTGATGCTAGGGTTCAGACGAGCGCATACATTGAATCCTATGCCGCAACAGGTATTACCTCGCTTGACATGAGTGGCGTTGCAACTGATGGGGTCACCGTTGCGGCGGAGGGCACAGTTAGAGACTGCCCCAACCTAACAACGGTAAAAGCCTCCACGATGACAACATCAATCAACGCTTTGGCGGTGGACTCAATCAACCTCACTACGGCTGACTTGACTGGTGGATCTGCAATTGTTAGAGGGATTAATGCCTTTAGAGGATGCACCAAGCTAATCAGTGTGATAGGGCTAAGCGATTGCGTCAGCATTGAGACAATGGCGGGATTCTTGCGCGATTGCTCTAGCGTTCGATATGTCGCGGGTACGTTAGCGCCTTTGGTTAAGTGCGGCAATTACAGCAACGCATTTCTGAATCTTTCATGGTCTCAGGAGGAAGTAGACAACTGCTTAACAGATATTGCAACCGCGATGACGGCGGCCAATGCATCAGGTGGGCTAGCGGCAATCACCACTAAGCAGGTAGATATTTTATTCGGCACTAGTTCAGCGCCTGGTGCGGCTGGGCTAGCTGCGATCGCAACGCTTCAAGGCTTTGGATTCACCATTAACACAAACTAAATGATTTATTACATCGTTGATCAAAACGAAAAGACTCTAAAAAGACAAGAATTCGAAGGCAGTTGGACGACCTACTCTGTATCAGGTGTGAGCATCGTCACAGAAGATTTTTTGATCAGACTAATTGAGGACGTAGACAGCACATTTGACACATCTGATCCCGTTAAAGCTGCACAAAGTATTGCTGATCTCGCTGGATTTACATTTACAAACTCTGTTGATTAAAAATGCCTAGCATCTCTTCCTCTTCCCAGTTCAACTCTGTTACAGGCTTAGAGTTCGCAGCCAAGTCAGATCGAGGCTTTGAGACTCTCGACCTTGAAACTCTAAGGGCTGCGGTCCTTGGCGACGAAATCATAGACGAACAAGAGGAAAAACTGAATGCTCTATTGCCTCAAACGGCAGGGGCATATGATGCAACTTTGGCCACGGGTTACGCGGCAGGCTCACTGATTTGGGAAGGTGGACGACTAAGGCAAGCAACTGCAGCCACACCAGCACCAGCAGGGGCGTTTGACGTTTCAAATTGGCCATACTTTCAGGGGTCGGCAACAACTCCAGATGTCCTAGTTGTTCAAAAAGCTGATGGCGCAACCCTCGCTTATGACGAAATTGGCTTCTTGATCAATGCCGCGACTTACACCCTACCTACTCCTGACGCGACCAAAGAACTAAACCTAAGACTCCCGCCTAGTGCATCGGTCACTATTGGTGGGGTTGCTTATACAAATTCAAGTACGACTGAGCTTGAAAAACTACGACTGAGCAACACTGGCGGTGGCTGGATTAGAGAAGCTGAAGGAAGCGAACCAACCCCTTTAAGCTACATCGATGCATCTGCAGCGAATACGGTATTAACGGCCAATCGACGGCACACGGTAAATGGGAATAGGACGTTGCCCCCAGTAGGAGCGGTTGCGGGCGATTGGGTGACCATTCGCAACCTGGCACGGGCGAAATCTAATGCTGTAAATTTTGCTGAATTTGCAGCTACAGTCCGCAACCCATTTGAGACGACAGATACTGATTACCCGTCTTTCTTTGTCCCACCAGCTCAAGAATATACATTTACTCTTTCCGGCGCTGGTGTCTGGGAATTCTCACCGACATTACCCGGTGGAATCTTTATAGAAAGTAGCAACAGCGGACTAACACTAAGCCCTGGTCAGTCGTATGTAGTCCGTGCTACCAGCGCCACAACCTTAAAGCTGCCAGGGACACCGGTTAGTGATATTAACGTGATCTTAGGGGCAGGATCAACTTCGCCCCTAACTATCGAGCAGTTCGACACAGGCGCTGTAGACCAGTTACTGCTAGAAGGCTTTCGTGTTGCCACATCAGTGACCATCCCCGTTGAGCACACAGAAAGGGTTGTCCAATTCCTTGGCAATACACAGCAAGGCAATTGGTTGGTCAATCGGCCATACCGGTTAAGCGAAACATGGGAGTCCCCCGCAACGACGACACTTGATGGCCCTGGACTATGGAAGTTTCTACCGCTGGACACATCTTTACTGTGGAACAACGCGACAGCCTACGCTATTGGCGATAAACGTTATCACCCGCTGCCCAACAGTAGCTTAGGGGTTTACACTGCAACGGCGGCGATCTCAGCGGGTGAAGCCGCCCCAGATGTTAACCCAAATTGGAACTTAAATATTAATGGTGATAACGTCGTTGGCCCATTCACTATCGAAAGTCAGTCAAACTCAATTAGCCGGGGCTGGCAACTTCTAAATGAGCTAGGTTACTCGGTAATTGTTACCGCCGTTGATACCGTCATTCACCCTGACGCCGCGAGAACCCGCGACAACATAATCAATCTAAGCACTGGCGAAGTTGTGGGTTTTGCCGCTGAGACTGAAGGCGCAAACACCGTATTGAGACAATACCCACTGCCCACGGATAGCGCCAATATCCTTGCATCTGACCTGCTTGACACTGAGACTTATGTGGCCGCAGACAGTACCGCCCCCAACCCCACGAGCACAACTGACTTACTAGCGGGCTGGAATACCCGATTTGCTCAGGGTGGATTTACCGCTGTAGCTCAACGTCAGGTATGGAGAATAACCACAGCAGGGACTATCGAAGTCGCGATTCCTAAAGCTGATTTGGTAACTACGCCCGTCACTATTCAGGTATTAGAAACAGGAACAAGCAATAATTTTTCTGTGAATGTGAACCTGGATGGAACGCTATCTCAACCAGCAGGGGACAACACCAACGAACTGACCAATATCACAGCGACAATCGTTGATCGTGACGAGGCTTGGCTGGTGCGGCTCACTGGAGCACGACCCCAGAACGTAGATCTGATTTTCTGGGGCAATGACATTGGTGATGCTTCAGACTTCCAAGACTACCGGTATGTATTCCGGGTCGATACCGCTGACGCCCAGATTGAAAGCACGTTTCAAAGTCTTCAGATGCTGTACTCAACCAGTACATCAACGACTCTAACTGCTAACCCCGGTGCTGTTGTCGATTTTGGTAATGTCGATTTAAGTAATGCTGATCTTGCATTACTTAATGTTCAGTTTTCTTCTGGGTCTGTATACCAAGATACTTGCTGGGTAAGCCTTAAGCCTAACGGTGACATACCAGCGTTACCAAGCTTTTACCAGACCACTAGCCGACACATGGACGTTGATCTAGGCTTAAGCGATCTCGCTAACGGAAACATCCATATCCGCTCGGTTGGCGTTGCCACAGTAGAGCAAGCATGGTTTTTTGCTATTGCTGCCAATGGCTATGTAGTGCCTGAAGGATTTAACCCGCTAGTTGAGAGGATCGCAACAGTAACCACCCCTAGCGGCGCAACCACGCACCAAATATTTCAAGGACTTTCGGCACCTTGGATCAAGCTAACCCCTGCCACTGGAAAAGAATTTACATCGGGTTCATTTGATAGCTCAGCCGCCAATCAAGCTGGCTTAATTGCTTGCGTGGATTGCAAGGGCTCAATATCAGGCGACGGAACCGTCGTGATAGAAGCCCTCGGCGCAAACCCGTCTATCACTTTCACGGATCAAGATGTTGCGGCTGGGACTACCACTGAGAATCTGATTGGAACGATTCATCGACCGGCTGAATTCGAAATAGTCAATGACCTAATAGAAACAGGGCATAACCTAACATCGCCAGACGTTCAGTATTTATACTTCAGCTTTACAGACACGGGTGAGACAGGTCGGCCCTGGAATATTGCCCGTCTGGATATCGAAGAAGGGCTAGAAAATGGTGCGTTTTACGTCTGGAATCATAGTGGTGCTTACTTAACGGCCACCATCGAAGATGCCGCCACAGGGCAATTAAGAATTGCTGACAATGCAAGGGCTGTCCGATACATCGCGTCTTGGGTCACTGGCTATGCGCCTACAGGCTATACCGTACCCGCGGGAACAGTCGCCGCAACGCCAATCACTGTGACAGTCAATCTAGATGGCGCCGCTGCAACACTAATCACAGGTGGTAGCACCTTGGCGGGCCATGAGCTAATCAGGCGACAAGCTCAGGTCGTATTGCCACAAGATCAAATCCTGCTAAACTTCACCCCTGTTGCAGGTGTGGCGATAAGTATTGACGACATCGACAACGGGAAATTCACCTATGAGGTGGCGACGGGCACGGGCGACGTAACGCTAGAATTCACCACCGGAGAACGCAATGGGCATTACACGTTGCTGGTGGAAACTGGCCCGATTGGCAGCGGTGACGCAATTGACATCGGAATGACACTGGAGCAATTCACCGATCAATATGATGAGTTGTTCGTCAGGGCCAAGCGCGATGTTGCTGGGGTTTATCGCTGGTTTAGCCAGCTGCATAGTGCTGCTCAGCTCAGGGCCGATATTGACAACGCTGCAGGCTGGCAAGGGTATGTCGGGGGGCATGATTCGATTTATGCCATACTGCGTGACCAACGCAATGCGCAACAACCGCTGCTGACTGACACAGGGTTCAACGCCTATCACAATAACGGCCCATGGATTTACCAGATTTATGGTGTACGTGGGGGGCTGGCAATTCCGAACAATTACAGCATACCAGAGCTCATTACACTGAGCTTAGATCCATCTGGCACCGTAACCACGTTTGCCAACGGATTAAGTTCGGTTCAGCTGCTTGCTAACACCAGTCCAGAAGTATTTGTTACGCTACCAGCTGGCCGACAGCTCAGAAGCGACACACCAAATCCAGCCCCCGGCGTTGTCGTTGATCGCTATATCCTTGGTCAATTATCTGTAGCGGCGGCTGCAGATACAACTATCACGCTGAATCACGAAGCAATTCCCACAGAAGACGTGGTCGAAGTGACAAGCCAAACCCTGCCCGCTGGCACCTGGACCACATTAACAGGGGGACTAGATTTAATCCCTAGCACAATTGGGCAAGCAACTATTACGCGCCCCTTTCTTTCAGGGTCTCAAGGGGTAGCGCTGACTTTGGAGTATGAATGTTGGTACAAAACTAGCTCAACAGACACTCAAGAAAGAAGCAGAAGAGGAAGCGACGCTTACCTAACAGGGGTTAATACGTCGTTCGCAGATATTACAAACAGCACGAACTACAACCTGGGAGTAGGTTACATTCAGTACATCTGGGCTCGTGACAAGAGATCCGGACGTGAATGGCGAATTATATACACCGTTGATGGCGGGGATGCATCAGCCACAATGGATTACACCTATTGGCCAGAATCACGGCCCAATCCATTCGCTTAGGAGGCTCAGGCCATGCCCGTAACTTATAAGTGGAGCCCAGGGGTTGTTGCCACGAGAACTCAAGCTCAGGTGGCGCAAACCTACCTAAGTCAAGCGTTTACAACTCCTAATCGTGATTTTGTTAACGCGGTTTACACTCTCACGCTTAGCGGTGTTGACTTGCTCAGTACAGCTCCCGCAGAAATTACGTTTACCCCAGGGGATGGGACACCCCCCGTGGCCATTTCAGCCCCTTATCAAGTCAGCCACACCTACGAGCCAGGAACACACAAAAGCTTTTATACGATTAGCTTTAGCGATAATTCTAGCTTTGTGCAACCGCTTCCGGTCGTTGTAGAGCAAGGGGCAACAGAGACTTACTTTAGCGGCGACACATCGGCGGGGCTGTTGTCATCCACAATTGAAAACCTTAATGCTGTCGTTGGTGAAGGCTACGAGGGCAAATTGCCATGGACTGACACCAAGCGGTTCAATGTCTTAGAGGGACCAGTCGGGCTAACGGTAGGCAACCAAACAGGAACAATCCGATGGACTCCTACACCAGATCAAACCGGAAGCCATACTATAAAAATAACCGACGGCACCGACACACTAGACCTGGTTGCAAACGTCACCAATGCGGTCATTTCCGAAGACTTGTCGGTTGCTGGATGGATGGCCCCATCAGCATTAAAAAATGGCAAGGGCACCTACACGGCAAGCACCAAAACATTTAATTACACCAATACGTTTAAGGCATTTCGAACCGACAACAAAACTGATAACTATAAAAGCACCGTAACCACAATCTATTTGCGTGGCGGTACTTACATTTACACCAAGGACAAACAACCCTACGGATTCATCAGGACTGAAGACCCTCTGCCCTCTGACACAGACACGACGCCATCAATGCGCTTGTTCGTTGATGATGGCGAGACGTTGGTGATAAAACCCTGGGGCAATGAGCGCGTTATGTTCCGTGGTGGCGTCAGTGGAACTATGTTTCGGCTTGAGGAAGACGTTAAAAATGTTCGATTCGAAAACATTGAATGGCGTGGAGAGTCTAAATTTGCAACCTATGAGAAGGTGATTCCTTCCTGGTGGCAGGAGGAAGACCAGTACAACGGCAACGGAATCGCTGTCGGCGGATCTTATATTGAGTTCAGGGACTGCGTGTTGCATGAAATCATGAGCCAAACTCTGGCCTGTAAAGATTCAAGCAATATCACCATCAAAGATTGTTGTATTGTCAATGCTGCACGCTGGACAATCTCAGGCACAACCGGCATCGGCTTTGTGAATATGAAAGCATCACCAGACCCAGTATCCGCGTGGAGCAACCAGGTTGATGGATGTTTAATTTACGGTGTTGAGTCCTACCTATACTCACACGTATTCAGTAAGAACTACGTGCATCTGACCATTGACGAAGGGGAAGGATTGCTAGCCCAGCCAGCCAACCAGGTTAGCGATACATCTAACGCATATCAGGGCAGGACGCTGTTCAATAACACTGCATTGATGCACTGTGGTAAGGGCATCGTGGTTAATGGGCAACCGCGAGTTGATAGCATCGACTGCACTATCTACGAAACAGGGACAACGATCACGGGCCGTTCAAAGGCCATGAGGAACAACAAAGCCACCGAGAATAAGTGGATCAGATGCGTTGTTAATACGGTTAAGGGCTCAGGTGGAGAATACGGCAGTGCGGCAAGTTTTGGGGAGCCAAGCTTTTGGAATGGGGACACCACTTATTCACACGAAGGTGGTGGTTTTCTTGTGCAAGTTCCGAATGATGGGCAAGCGTGGAAACTTAAGGATGACTCAACCCTTGACTCAAGCAAAGTCTACTTACTTAACTACGAAGCTACCCGAAATAAAAACGCAACCCCTGCTACCCTCGACCTTGCAGAAGTCGCCTTGATGGTCTCGCGTGGTGTGTGGATAGGGCCAACCCTTAGCAATTGCTATGCATCAATAAATGAAAACGACGGCAATGTCTCAACCGGCATCACCTACTTGTCAACGGTGTTCAGCACCTTAGAGGATAACAGCATTGAGTTATCCGACGATGTTCTCAATCATGCAAATTATCCAGACTCTGGCGCAGGCGCTGACCCAGCACACATCGCTAATCTAATCGCCAGGTGCGAGAGTTATAGCGTCAACGTTAGCCCGCCAACGTTCTGGGAGCGCCTATCGGATACAGACGCAGACACTGGGCTCAATGGTTATCAACAGCAAACCAAAGATATTTTAGAAAA
Organism: Cyanobacteria bacterium P01_F01_bin.13; assembly: GCA_039191365.1. Lineage (GTDB taxonomy): Bacteria > Cyanobacteriota > Cyanobacteriia > Phormidesmidales > Phormidesmidaceae > Leptothoe. The sequence goes on from JBCCXQ010000001.1 coordinate 101,725, forward strand.
AGCCGAAGACCTTGGCTTAGTCGTTGATTACACTAACTGGAAAGACAAGCTTCCATACACTGATACAGACGGGAAAAGTCACACCGAATTTAGCGTTAAAGTTACTGGCACCAATACAACTAGCCTTGCCAGCATTACAAAGGTAAACAACCAAACAGAGCTAACTTTAGGAATTGTCCATACGTATCCCAGAACTGGCCTTGCCAAACTCCCAGACCTGCCAGTGCCTGAATTCACCGGGACTCATGACGTGACCCTGCCAGACGGTGACACGATGACTATGGACTTCACTACTAAACAGTTCTCTGGAGCCGATAGCCTCAGCGATATAAATAACGGAGTCATAACGCTCGCCGTTAACCGCGAACCCAGCTTTAGTTGGACAGTCCCCAAGACGGTTGAAATTCGGGCTCAACTTAAATCGGACTGGTTAATTTTTGCGCCGATAAGTGGAGGCGTGATAGAAGTGACGGAAGGGCCTGAAAACCTTTTGACTGACGTTTCAACCCCTACTGAGCATGGGTGGCAAGGGACCACCGGGAACAATGAGTTTGTTTTCAAAATTCAAAGCACTACATCATTCCGCTTTGAAAACACATCTACGAATGGCGGCGGGAATATCATTGAGATGCATGGAATTAAGTTCCTCTGACAAAAATGCTGAGTACATCAACAACGCCTGGGATAGGCCAGAACTGGGTATGCACTGAACTGTTTAATGTGCCCACATGGCAGCATGCTAGCCGTGGAACATCAGAACCACATGCTTCCCGTAATGCCATCATCACCGCAAACGCTTACAACCGTAGTGGCGGCGCGTCCATCCAAGAGTGGCTTTTAACCTTTCCGGAATCGTACTCACTCGTTGAAATAACGGAAATAAATAATGCCGTTGTTCGATGGGCCACATGGGGAGAACAATTACAGGTAGGCCAATACCAGCGCAACGGTAGTACGCTATGGATCGGTGGAGGTCGTGGCGTTGTCGCTGTCCGATGGCGGCTATGGTCGTGTGATTGGGAGGTTGATGCATGATAATGCGCCTATCCACTATTGCGGCCATTGGCTCACCATCGGATATTCCATCCTTGCCACCGCAGGACTTTTTGATCACGGGGCGACAAGGGGCAGGCTCTTACGCGAATAGCGACACAATCTTTCAGCAGCTAAACACATTTCAAGACCTAGAAGTCGCAGCAGACCCACGGTCAACCGCAACTAGTATCAGCGTAATCTACGATGGAGAACCGCTAGAAGACTATGGCATCAGTAGTACATTAGCTACGGCGAACGGTTGGTCTATTCGTATTAACCCAGTCCCTTTAGGCTTAAAACCTCTAGTCATTACGGTCGGCTTTGACGATGCCACAGAACAAGTAAAAACCTTGTACGTTGGTGCTCCTGAAAATGTACCCGTGGGGGTACTTGACACAAATATTGTTGATGGGCAGTTTGTGACCACGGGCGACACCGTATCGCTCACAATGTCACTACCTACGCCTAACCCAGGGGCTGTTCTAGAAACTGTAACTATTGGCGTCTACCGACAAGAAAGTGGTGGAGTCCACACACCGTTAAACAGCAAATCATTCCCTAATGCCGACAGTGCGGGGGTCCAAGGTATTGATTTTGTAATTCCTCAGCACGGTACTTTTTTGGTGAGACAAGTTAACCATTGGAATCCTGAACCTGATGAAATAATAGACGCTTACGTTTATAATCCTGAGCCCTCCGATACTCCCGCCACCCCATCACTAACCATCTACGAAACTGATTTGTTTGAAGACGTAGCCAGTATCGGGGGACACGTCTGGACAGATTCAGAGCGCACTGGCCAGCAGTGGCTAGAGGTAAGCGGCGTGGATTATCCGATGGAGGCACTCACCTCTTTGCGAGGGTTGCAGCTAACCCCCAGCGCACTGGGCATGAACTCACCCAACGTTTACAACCTGAGATGGAAAGCCACCTATTCAGATACCAACCCTGAGACCATTTTCAGTAATTATGTGAGTGTGCTGCTAAAGCCAGTACCTGCAGACGTGCTAGTAGATTCGGCCCTTAATGATTCGGGTGATAACACTAAGTGGGATGCAATTATACAAAGCACGGAGACCACACCACGGCAAAAGGAAATCGCACAACAGGCCATCGCCCTAAACAATGAGATAAATAATGGGCTATTCGACACCGGGCAAACAGCCGTAAATACGACCCAAGCGATCGCAAACCGCAACACGTGGGCACAAGAGCAAACCGATTCAGGCAACCCACTTACATTTCAAGAATGGCTAGCCGCTCAAACCGTATGGGATGCCGCCGAACAAAATCAAACCCGTGAGTTTTTGCTAGAAGCTCCCACAAGCTCAGTAGATGCATTGCTAAACTACCTGAACTCAACCATCGCGCCATTTGGAAGTCACCTGCAGTCCGTATTAGCTGGGCGGTGGGGGATAGGTGGGGGAGACTACGAATTTATCAGAGATAACTCTCAGCGTTACGGTGGCCGAGTGCCTAGCAACGTAGTCACGGGAGACTATGCCCGATATCAATCTGCATTGCCTGCGATGTCCCCTGTGATTGAGTTCGAAACGTGGATAAAATCCAACTGAATATGCTATCTACCATTCTGTCTTTAGTTCTTGCTTTCACCCTGCCGTCTTTTGATACTGATGGCCCAGGCTACAACGCTTTCATCCAAAGTATCTACGATGGCGACACCCTAACCGTTGTCTTTTCTCCCGATCCAATCACCGGGGGCTGGGTGCAGGAAAAGATCAGGTTGTACGATGTAGCGAACGGTAGAGGGGTGAACACGCCTGAAGTACGTGGCCCTGAACGTCCACGAGGCATCATTAGCAAACTTTGGGTGCAAGAACAGATAGCCGCATCACCTGAGGAACGACTGATTACGGAAGGCGATCGCGGCAAGTATGGCAGACTGCTAGGGGATATCTCGTATCGGTGTCACCCCATCGCGCATCCCAAGGATTGGTGCAGTTTGGCTAATCGATTGGTAGATGGCGGGTTAGCTGAGGTTAAAGAGTATTGATGGTGCTAAATAACCGAAACAATCCCTTTGATATCAATAAATAGCAAGTCGTCACCACCTTCCGGGGATAACAACACCCCTTCGAGTGGTATTTTCTGATTTTTTAGATCAAAAGCTGAAAAGCCCGTTACTTTTTCAATTACTTCTGGATTGATTCTATATCGCTCATCGCCACAGGCGGCAACGTTGTTCTGCGTGTCTATGATAGTTACGATTCTTTTGTCCATGGGTCAAACCATCCCTAGGTATTTGACTTTGTGCGACTTTTATAAGCCATCAATGCCGCGCCTAACAAAACGTCGCTGGCTCTAGTGATTGGCCCACGCTTCTCTTCCGACTGAATAGGTAATGTTGCCAAGATTAGCAAAACACCAGACACCAAAACGATGTGAGGGAAAAGGTTGCTCGCCACATACACCCGATTTTTAGACTCAGCAGTGATCAAATCACCTTCTGGTAGTTGCTTGCTAAACTGCGGCTCAGGGGGTGTCACCATGGACTCAGGGTCCATCTGGGGCAACGAAATGCCAGTGGACATGTCTAGCCCAGATAGGGTTGGGGCTTTGGTTTGTACCATTATTCGGAGTCCATTATTTGGTCGTGCAAAAAATCAATTCGGCGTTCCAGTAGATCAACATCTGCTTGTAGTTCTCCTGTCGCATTCATCCCAATCAGCCCGATTGATGTAAGCGTAAGCATCATCCACCCCACCAAAAAATTAGACACTTTTACCCTTGAGGTAAGTTCGTCTATATCCTGCCTTAGGAACTCAAGTGAATCATGGCGACTCCGCAATGTGGCAAGGTTAAAAGCTGTAGAGAACTGGCTAATATAAGTATCCGGCTCAATGTTAGACAAAGCTGATATGCGCCGGTCAAAATCTAACCAGTCTCCAGCCAAGGCTGATTTGTTGATGCTAATCAATGAACTGTTGGCCATCATTCAGGCTCCACGAATCTAATGTGTTGATCCACCGACTCAATCGTTTTGGTCCACTCCTTATTCGTGAACTCCAGAAGCAAAACCCTTTCCTCAAGGTGCTCATAGGATTCAAAGTGAACAAATTCTTGTTCAGCGTTGCTACCCCAACCGGTAAATGCTGACACAATCCCGATGGCTCCGCCCACTCCAACCAAGCTTAATGCTCGCTGGAGGAATCGAGTATTGCCCTGCAAGCCTCTAATCAGGCTGCGAATCTGGATAAAGCCAAAATTACCAGTTTCATCACCAGCTAAAAGCTCCTCTGTCTTTTCAACCCTGTCTAGTAAGGCTGCGCATATCTTTTTAAGGTCTTTCACCTCACTTTCTGCACCACGAAGCGAAGCTTCTAGGTTTTTTGTTTCTCGGGCGTGTTTTCTGTTGATGTCTTTTATTTCGCTATCAGTTGTGCGAACCGATGACTCAAGACTCAAAAGTTGCTTATTGATCTGCGAAATTTCGCGAGACTTATCCTCTTCAATCACCTAACGCCCTCCTCATCATGTCGCCTAAGCTGCTGTCATTGTCTGCCCGTGTATCTGCGTAGCTTCTAAACACCTTAAGAATACGAGCTAACTCCATCTCAGATACATCTAAGTCATCTGATTTCTTTACGTAATCATTTGCCCCGGCTTCCTCGCAGCGGCGGCGGTCATCTGGGTTGTCGGAACTAGAATAAATGACAACAGGCGCATCACTTAGGGTTGGCTGGGAGCGAATGTACTTCAATACGTCCAGCCCATTCATGCCTGTCATGTTCAGATCTAGGATAAACCCCATCGGCGGCTCCATGGTTTTTATGCAATCAATCGCTTCTAGTGCGCTAGTCGCATAAAGCACTGATTCACCAGGCAATAAGATCGGCGGGTCTGAATCATCAAACATAGCCATAGCTATGTCCAGTTCTTCCTCGTTATCCTCTAGCACTAAAACGCAGACTGACATTTTACTCATGAGTAGTGACGATGGTTATCGTTGTTCCCTTGCCTAATTCACTGGTTATTTTGAACGGAAATTTCATCGCCTCTAATGTTTGGCGAATCGTAAACCATCCAAGTCCTGATCCTTTTGAATCGGGATTAAACTGCCCAGCCTTTCCAGGTAAGAGCCCTATTTTATCTATAGATTCTTGAGTCATTCCAATTCCATTATCTTTAATAATAAAAGAGACCACAGAATCTTTATTGGAAATCACAAAATCCACCGTAGGGGATGCATTTTTGTTATGCGCAAAAGCATTTTCAATCAGATTTATTAAGACACGCTTTAAGTAGGTTGGATCCGCTACGCAAGTAACTTCAGCGGGGCATTGATTATCAATAGTAAGCCCTGACCTGTCGGAAACCTTTTGGATGTCTGCTACTAAATCGGCAATCATAATTGTGTCACGACTTAATTCAGACTCAAGATTGAGCATCTTATTTCGTTCGCTGAGTAAATCGTTCACGATGCCAAGACTGACAACAATCCTTTCTATCCGAGGGGCTACTTTAGCTAAGCGAGTATTTTCTGGTTCAGCCGCCAACATTTGGTTAAGACTGCGAGACACAAACTGCAATGTCTTCCGGCTACCTTTGATCGTGGCCAGAGCATCATGCGCAACTAGGTGATTAACTAGGTCGATTTGTTTCCTTTGCTGTTCTGACTCGGCTAAAAGCTTCTCTACTTTACGAGTCGCCTCAGTCAGGTCCGTAGTGATAAACGCCACCCCGATCGCAACAGTAGGATTCTCTGGATCGTCGGGAACCTTGATTACTCGCTGAGTTCTGACTCTACCTTGTTCATCATGGCCCATCACCTCGTCATCTCGGAGCTTTTGGCCAGTGGTAATTACATGGTCGTCATCTTTCCAAAACTTATACTCTTCTGCGTCTGCCCACCACCCTTGACCGATAGCAGTTTTTCCAATCATCTCACCCGGAGAATGCCCAAGCTCACCAAAGGCAACATCTACTAGGGCTTGGTTAACAAAAACGAACTCATGGTTTTCACCCTTGGCCCACATGATGATATCGGGACTCGCAGCATCGGCCACAGTCTGCAGGAACTTGAGCTGGTATTCCAACTTTTTTTGCTGTTCCTCAGCCTGTTCTCTTAGCCTCTCCGCCCTTTCACGCTGCTTAACCAACTCGCTGACATCTTGAGCCACACCTAACAAGTAAGGCTCACCACCTATATAAATAAGCAACTTACTTGTGCTCAGCCAAATTTCAGCGCCATCGCTTTGGGTCTGAAGTTCTAAGATTCCAAACTTGCTCCCATTCTCAAGTACGTATTTGTCGTCTTTGATGTAATTTTTGGTTTCAGCCTCAGTCCAAGCAGCATCAAAATCGGTCTTTCCAACCAAGTCATCTCCGAGCCCAGAGACCTCACCCATTTGGCTATTGACTAGCCTATAAACGTGGTTCTCATCCTTCAGGAAGATCAGAGTCTTTGGTATTAAGTTGATTACCTTCTTAAGCAGCTCCTGTGATTCTTCAAACGATTTGGCCAGGGCTTTTATCTCGTTGGCCGCTATAGCAGGAAGCCTCAAGCTTTTGCCTGCCTCAATTTGCCGACGCAGACTAAAAACGGGATAAGAGGTTTGAACCGTTTGAAAGATTTTGATGACGAATATAGCAAGCCCTACTATTGTCAAATCCAACAGCCCTTGGTAGTACTCGTCTTTAGTGCTGGCTGACAAATTAGTGACTAGCCATACTTCATGGCTATAGTTGGCGCTAACCGGTCTCGCTACGATTTGGTAGCGCTGCCTTTTGTAGGTAAATAAATTCCCGTCATGGGCATAGTCACTGTAATATTCCTGGTCCCTGGACTCCTCATGTAGCTGTTTAGCAATCTCTAGCTCTGGATGCGCCTTTATCAGATCCGCCCATTCGACCTTTTCGCCTGCAATGGACTTCAGGTGTAAATTCTCCGACTGCCCGCGATACGGTTTAAGCCGTATCGGACTTACTCGCCCTTCACTGTCATGCCTAATGAGTAATGCAAACGTGTCTGGGTACTCCGTGTCTAGAGTGGCCTGGGCAAGGTTGTCTTTTTCGGTGGGGCTTGCCGGGAATTTTCGCTGTGATTCAACAAAGTGCTGGATTCGACCCGCGTCAAACGCCTTGTTCTGAGCGCGTTTGCGTATCGCTGCATTGCGCTCAACTACGGGAAACAAGATGGCCGCTAACAACAAAATCGCTAGTACCGTACCTGGCGGCGTATAGATCGAGTTAAAGCGCTTCACTCATACGAACGGAAACCAACACTCAATTATACTCTCTGAGGATTGCGAAACGCCCTATTTTTGCTAGGATGGGGCCGAATACTTTAAAGCAAAAAACCCTCGACGGGGAAGGTCGAAGGTTTTTCATTATTCAGAAAACCAACAAGGGGGTTGGCTGTACCCAATATAGCCTGGAAACCTCCTAATGTCTTTTGCCGCCATTTCTCCTATTCTCGCTGGTGCTGCTGCTCCCACCCTAGGGCTGATTCTAGCAATCCTCAACCCTAAAGCAGCACGCGCCTTGAAAAACTATATCCCAGTGATCAATAAGTATCACTCAATGGCTCGGTTGTTGATGCCGATGATGGATCGCAAACTGGCCGATAAGGTAGACATCGTCGATGGGGCGGTAGATGTCCTCAAGACTGTTGCAGATGGTTCGCTTACTGTCCCAGGGGTAACCAAGGGAATGCGTAAGTTAGCCAGTGTTGCCGCAAAAGATCCATCAAAGCTAAAAGCCTTTTTAGATGAGGTGGACACAGAATTTAAGGCCACTGAGTTCAATAAAGCTAACTTGGCGTCTGCCCCAGTGCTTAGCGAATTTGTTCGGTCTCAGGACGGAGAAATTATCACCGAGAGCTAAGCCGCAATAAAAAACCCCGCTTGATCGGGCGGGGCAGACGCTGGATTGCAGTGTAGGAGAGTCGTAAAAGACAACTTACAAGACTTTAGCACAGGAGATAGGAAAAGATGGCAGCGGAATATATTGAGTTAGTGCCGGTCCAGCAGTCGATTGCCAAAAAGAAAGAGGCTCAATCAAAAGACCTAGGTGTTGACGAGCAGTTTATTGTTGATGGCAATAAACCTCTTTTGATCGACGGCTACGACGTTGGGGCTAAGGGTCATTACAAAGTTCACCTATGGGGCAGCCCACATAAAGATCTTGGTGATAGCGCCTACTTGTGGCCGGGGCATTACAAAAGTTTTCCTGAGCTACTAAAAATAAATCAAAATACTGTCCTAAAGAAAGACCCCAAGAAGCAAAGCAAAGACCTAGCGGCTAGTGACCTGATGCCAGCCAAAAAAGGGCAGTTGATAGTCATTCGTGAAGCTGGCGAGGTGGTTAACAAGTGCATTCAAGTAGAGCTAGTTACAGACAGCGGCAACACAGAAAAATGGTGGGCATTTCTTGGGGATAAAGAAGGAGAGGGTCATTGCGAATGCGTAGGAACCGATCCGACAAACGACCCCAAAGACAAACCGACGACAAGCCCAGAGCAACGAAAAAAACAGCGATCATTCAAAACTACTGCTGTTCCCGGCATCAGCCAATTAGAAATGTACGATCCCGTGCACAGGGAGTCAGCCCAAAATATTTTTTGGTATGAGCTGTTGCACTTCGACGGCAAAAACTTTAGGTGCCCTGAAAATGCAGCCGTCACACAGCGCATTATCGCACTAGCGAAAGATCTTCAATGGATTCGAGATAACTGCGGCGGCGGGTCAATGACTATAAACTCTGGGTATCGAGACCCAGAGACCAACAGACGCGTTGGTGGCGCACGCAACTCAAGGCATATTTATGGCGACGCCTGCGACTATACAGTGGCTGGAATTCATCCGCATAAAATGAATGACTGGCTATGCAGTTCCCGATTAGCTAATAACGGAATTGCTAGCGCGTCCGTATTTACGCACTATGATCGAAGATCGTACAGAGCCCGCTGGAGCTACGGCTTCTAGCTGCTTGTTTTTCTTGAGATTTACGTAGTTTGTTTTCTGACTGGAGTTGTAAAGGCCTTTTCGATACTCCAGCCAAGTTTATCTATGCGGTTTTTTAGTGTCAGCCTTTCTATCCCTAGTTCTTTTGCCCAATCAGAAAATACCTGAGTTTTTCCACGATAGGTAATTAACCTTGCTTTGCTGCTATTTCTAACGTTTTCAGAGTGTGTCACCCACCTAACGTTATTAAGCCAGCCTTGAGACAGGCAATGATTGCAACGCCCGCAAGAGTAATTACCATCATTATCTTTTCTGTCTAGCTCATGCTTCGGGGTTGGCGCTTGCCCTACAATCTTTTCAAAATACTGAAATGAGTTTTTAAGGCCATCGCAAACAACTATTCCACGCCCACCGTACCTTGACCACCTTTCGGCGCTAGATGTGTCACAGCGACGATTCATTGAAGTCCATGCGCGATATAACTTGGTGCCGCTTTTACCCCTTCCGTGGCTTTGCCCGTGCTTTGTCCTTGAAAGACAAATCTCTCTAGATACTTGTCTCTTAACGCAGCCACACGCAGCGACCGTCGCCGTTCGCAAGTAGCTTGCTGACTTTACGACGTCTTCAGCCCCGCAGTCGCATTGACAGACCCACCTTGTCTGACCGTGCTTTGTTCGCTCGGGGTGTTCACTTATTACGGTCAACTTACCAAAAGTCTGACCGACTAAATTCTTTTTTGCTGGCATAATACTTTTAGCCTCTAAATCTACTTAGGGGTTAGCTGTGTAAGAGGAAGGGTTCTAAATTTCCTCTTACACAGTGATGCTTTATTATAGCTAAAAATCTCACGCGTCACCCCAAACCGCTGAAAATAAAGGCTTTGTTCGGTCACTTAGATGTGCGGGGTAATCTTGGTAAGTCTTTTAAATCCCTTGTAATATAGGTACAACCCGCCTTAGCCACCCATGCAATTCATCCCTCTAGAACCCAAAGCTCCTACGACTGACTCTACCGGTAAAATCAAGGTCACCACTAGCGCTCCCTTCCGCATCGTTAACCTGGACAAACAGCCAAGCGGCAACATCTTAGTTACGGTATACGGTCAAGCCACAAGCCTTGGCGACAAAGTCGAACTAAACCCTGATGACTTTGACATCCCTGATGCTCTCAAGGTGGTAGGTCAGACGTACCTCAAAACATCCCCCGTGGGCTCTAATAGTGTATCCACCGAAGACAGACGGCAGTGGGGGATTATCTCAGTTGGGGATTTTATCCTTGGAGAACTTAAGGCTGACAAGCTAGGGCACTGGGCGATAAAAACTGATGCAGGCTTGCGATACATCTTCAAAAAGCATGCCACCGTTGCGATTGCCTCAGTAATGGAGGCGCAACAGGGGGATGAGTTAATTCCTCAGTCTGGGCTCAAATTGATCATGGAGTCAGAGGGGTTTGCCCGCATTGTTCAAGGCAGTAATAGTAATCCTAAACCTAGTGACATATGTGAGGCATACCCAGATCCGCTAAGCGGCGGGGAGCCTTTTACTATTGGGTATGGCAATACAAAATACCCTAATGGCAAAAAAGTAAACCAAGGTGATAGTTGCACTAGAGAGCAGGCGGAAGAGTTTTTGCTTGCGCATGTTGAGGAAGAATGCAAAGCCGCATTAGAGAAAATCCCAACCTGGGAGCAGATGAGTAGCGGGCAACGGGCAGCGTTATACAGCTTTGCGTTTAATTTAGGAGCAAGATTTTATAAGGCCACGAATTTTGAATCCATCACACGGGTCTGTGATTCGCCGGATCGGTGGCACGACCACGCATGGATAGAAGCGCAATTCGTTAAGTATCGAAACCCTGGAACAAGTGTTGAAAAAGGCCTGCGACGTCGCCGGATCGCTGAAGCTAGGTTATTTTGTTCTTAATTTTCGAATGAGGATCTAATGCTAGACCCACTCCCCTGGGAGAGACTCTCAGAGTATCTCGCTAACCAAAACTGGCTATCATCTGGCTGTGAGTTAGGAACCGTTTGGTCTCCACTAACGGGCCAGGGCACCCAGGTTATCGCTATCCCCATTCTTAGCCCTGCGAGGCCAGCTCTACTTGATTGCTCAATGTTCGAGGCAACATTAGAACAGATTGCTTGGGCAGAGGGCACAACGGGGGCCAAAATCGCTGAACAAATTGACTACAAACCAATCACCCTCTCAGATAAGCCATTCCTTGACCTGCAACCATGAACGCATCTGCCATAGACCTTGAATCCCTGTTGTTGCCCGCCGCATGGTGTGGGCAAGCGTACGAAATAACGCCCAAGTTTGGCTGTGCAAAGCCGCCAGTAAAGATTGAGTGGGAAGATAATACCTGTTATTTTTTCGAATTCGGAGAGTATCAGGTCGTTGTTGGTGAAGGAACGGATCATGGGTTGGATTGGTTTACTAACCTAAATTTTTGGCCTGATGGAAGCATCTTTGGTGCTTACCTGCATCAAGGCTTTTCTGATGCGGCAAAGAATCTATGGCGACAGGTTCAGCCACTGATAGATCACAAAAAACCGCTGTGGTTTACGGGGCACTCACTCGGAGGCGCAACTGCAACCCTCATGGCGATTTATGCCCTACTACAAAATTATGATGTGGCCTCCCTTGATACTTTTGGGGCTCCACGCCCATTTGATAAAGGAGGGGCAGAGATTCTGAAAGGGTTACTACCGCCCGACAAAATTAGACGAGTGTACCTGGGTGCCGACATCGTTACCAGGGTGCTATTTAGTAGCCCGCTTGGTCAAATTGGAGCATGGCACCCTATCTGCACACCAATCCACCTAATCCGAACCGAGTCGACTACTCGCGCCGTTTTGGGCTCCCAGGAATGGGATGCCACGATGAAAATGAAACGCAACACTGCGGGCAGGTTGAAACGACTTCTGAAAAAATCGATAGGCAGAACGATAGGAAGTATCGAAGACCACGCGATTGGAGAATACATCGAAAGCATTGAGTCCTTGATAGAGGCTCAGCTTAGCCAAGTTTATTGACTCTCAGCTTTTCAGCAACCGCTTCACGGGCAAATGCTGCCTTATTAGGTAGTGAATCCCATTCCTCTATAAGTTCCTCCGGAACAGTGACCTTGGTTGTTGTTGTTACTATCCCTGTGGGCTTTCGGCCCGCATTTCGGGGGTTACTAAGCTGTTTGTGTTGCCACTGAGACTTGATGTTTGTTTGGGTATACACAAGATCTCCAGGATTAAAGCTACACTCCAGTTCAGAGTCTATTTTAATTGCTAATGTTTCACTTACCTTTCGATAAGCGTTACCTTCAAACTGAAAGAATGACGGAAATGGCGCTTTTCCAAAACAAATGGGTGGCTTATTTTCTGGGATAAATGCACTGCCGACAAGTTTTTTTTGGCCTAGGTTCCAAAAACTATCCATTAAAAGCTTTCCTCATCAGCAGCGCCAAAATGCCATTCCTTCGGAGAGTGCTGTTTATGGTAGTTTTCCCAAGATTCATTTTTGCCTGAATGCTGGATATCACCTAAGTCGTTTACAACTGATACACCCTCCAAGACTTCCGTTACTATTTCTTCTATCCCATAGCAACTTTTTAGGTTACTCCAATCTAAAGCCCCGTCAGTGCCAATAGAAAAGTAACCCCTATCTTGAGCCTTGGCATTTGAGTAGCCAAGGTCTTTTACGTACAACCGACACCTGCCAGCCTTTACCCACACTTTTACTTGATAATTTTCACGATCGTATTTTTTAACAGCGCTTGCTATTTGATTGGCGACTTGGCTCCTAGTAACTTTCACAATCTTCTTGCTCACAAAACGAGCGCCCAAGCCACGAACAACGCAAAAAACGACATTCGCCCACTCTTCACAACGGACAATAGCGCTTTCTGCGATATTTAGGTGGCGGGCGATTGCTGCGGCGTTCATAACTCAGGCGCTCAACTACACTTCTAATTAAAGCACCGTTTAATTAATTATGCAACCGCTTAATTAAAAGTTTTTGCCTCAGCTTAGTCAGGCACAGCCGCAGTTTTTATAACGCCAAATACCGCGAGAAGGCTTAGTACGCCGCTAATCGCTTTGATGACGGTATCCGGGTCAATCCCTAGAATCACAATTGCGACAATGGCAACCGTTACGCCGATCACGATCCACATCCTTTTCACCTTTCGCAAGGTGGTAGAGATCTTGGCAATCTTTTGGTTTTGCCTTGCAATTTTTTCGTCTTGCCTTACCTCTTCTAGCCGGTCTTTTTGGCGCTGATCTTTAAGCGCCTCTACCTCTTCCTGTAGCTGGATCTGAAGAGAGACGATTCGATTTATCTCACTTTCCTTTTCTTCTACCTTTGCCTGCAGGTATACGTTTCGAGCGCCTAGGGTCTCCATGGGGTCATGTTGGTTTTCCCCGTTTAAGAGATCGTTTTTTAACCACTGAAACTTACAGGTATATTCGCCAATTGCCGGGACAATATCTATCCCCTGAATACCGGGATGAATTTCAAGCTCATCGTCAAGACGCTGCCCGTAGTGATAAACACCACTCGTGCTATGAGTGCCGTTCCCGTCTTTCAAAAAGTACAACCCGTTAAGCTCTATGATCGTTGCCTGGACCCTGCTGATTCTGCGCTGGATGGTCAAGGTTGAGATCGATCCGATCTGTATGTAGCCCTCAGCTTCTAATATCTCGGGGTTTCGGCCAATGCGTATGGGGACTTTTAGCAAGTTCAAATCATGAATTCGCTGAATATCTCCGTACGTTTCTACAATTTGCGGACTCAACCAAGTGCTCATCTTTGATTTTCATACAGGGCGCGAGCAGATGCACCAATAGCCCTAAGATGGGCTAGAACTTTCATCACGCCTACGATAGCACGGTTTGTTGCTATTACGGGCACTAGTGCCAATGCCCTCAGATAATCCTAAAAAAACGCTACGATTCCCGCCTGAGCTACTAAAGACCGCTGAACTATATTGCAAAATTTATAACAAAGATTTCAATGCCATCGTAGTAGAGGCACTAGAGGACAAGCTGGCAGCGCTGATTGTAACGATCAAAGCGGCCAAGGTGCTGGGAGTCGACACTGATGCCTTAGGCGATTAACAGGCTAACTTCCGTCCCTTCCAGAGAACGAAGCTACCGAACAGAAGCAGTCCAAGCAGCAGCCCAGGGGCGGGAATTTCCTCCGCCTCCGCCTCTAGCGGCAATTCTTCAATGCCCTCGCCATTGCCCTCAAGGGCCAACATAAGTAGCAACGCAGCCACGCCAACGGCTGTACCAATCTCTTCACCTGGGCTATTGCCACCGACGACGGGGATGCTTAAGGGAGACTGGCTAACCAAGTCTGGCGTTGTAGTGCTCCCAATAGGAGGCGTGCTGCTTTTGATTGCGGCACCTTGGGCGGGCTGAGTTAGCGCGAGGCAACAAGCCAAAGACGCTATTGCAATTCGAGTGATCTTAATCATTTGATGAGTACCAGTAAAACAACCAGGAATATGCATAGCTTTCCGGCCAAAACATACACCAAACCAAGTAGCAGATCACCACATTTTTATTTTTAGCACGCCTCGCTAAATGCCAAACCAAAAAGCCCCAGGACAGTAGCCCGACAGCACCATATTCAAGCACTTTGTCGTTGAGCGTTTCGGGGTTTACTGCCAAATAATCTGAACAAACAAATGATCTACGAACCTAATCAAAACAGGCTGTGTCTGGCACATAACATGAATGAACCATGGAACATCATTGAGTCAGAGCCAGGACTAGGCAAGTGGATGCTCGTAGGCCATTTCATCATTGGCGACTTGCCAGAGGTGGCAGTCTGCAGGCGAGCAGAAATCTCCGTAGGGCGCTACTGGGAAGACACAACAGGCATGACTTATAAGGGCTGGTGGGGGAGCCATTGCCAAGAGATAATAAGGTATTTAAAGAGCCCATTAAGCTAGATTTATCATCAGAGACTATTTCTGAGTGCAGAGATAACGCTTTACATTATTTCGAAAAAGTAGCAGCAGGAGATTTTTAAAATGCAGACTGTCACAAATCAGGAAACTTCTTTATTCAATAAATCTTCTCGAAAGGACTCAGAGTTAAGGACGGTTACTGATAGCCATATTTTTCAGTCAAGAAGCGTTACTTTAGACCAGGAATCAAGTTCTTCAAATACAATGTCTTCTACATTGTATAGGCTGCCAAGGACAGGATTCAGGACTCTTGATCCATCAGAAATCAGGGCGTCTAATCGTGAAATCGCTAGAGCAAACTATCGCGGTAAAGAAGAGGAAGAATTAAATAAACTTGCTTCTGAAAGAAGTGAGCTAATAATGAAAAAAATCAGCGTAGATATAGGACTAACTAGGTCTGAGGAGAAGCGACTTAAATATATTGACTGGCAAATTGATCGAATAGAGGACTCTCTAATTGGAGATAGTTTGGACGACTTAGAGGCCTTTGTTAATGGCCAGAATGCTCTTGGAAGCGATATCAAGCTTTTTGCCAAGCAAGTAGAGGCTCTCTTAAGGCATAAGTAAGTGCTGGTGGGGGAGTCACTGTCAGGAACTGCCCGAGAATGTAGTTTCGGCTTTAGCGGAGGAGGATTAACCCTGATATTGGCTAGGTAAAACACAAACGCCCCAACCGTAAGGCTAGGGCGTTTGCAAGGTTTTTCAGGGCCTCAACCTCCGGATGTGCCGGTTCTTCTGTGTGTTAGTGGGCAGGCTTACCAACGTGCAAAGCACAATCCCAGACCATACAGGCGCTGCCCTCGGGAATGATACGGCACTCACCAATAACAAGTGCGGTGAGCGTTAAAGGTTGCCGATGAAACCTAAAACGATATGGCCGTTTCCTGCCTGATGCTGGCAGAGGCAGGTTGCTTATCCCGTTGAGTTGGGATTTGGTGGCAGGGGTAGGATTTGAACCAACGACCTTCGGGTTATGAGCCCGACGAGCTACCAGACTGCTCTACCCTGCTATATGAGGCCATTATAGCTCATCAATGGCCCCAATTCGCACGTGTTCGTTGAAACCCCACTCAAAAGTGGGGTTTCTGGGGGAATTTTGGCGGTGATCCCTGGCAAGGCGGGCATCGCCACATTCTCCCCACCGATTGATGGTAACGGGAACAGTGTACGAGGGCTACAGGTGTTTGAAGCACTGTCAAAAGAATATAATTTACATATGTTTGATCTGTCCATGGGACGTTGCATCTTTTGTATTTGAGCCCCTATCATATTTCTCCCTATCATATTTCTTTGGATTCTGGATATGTAGGGATGCTCAGTTATTTGTCAGACCTAGTAGATGATTGGAATATAGGAGTCAGGAGGTAGAAGGCTTCTATATTCTGACTCCTACATTCTCTGGATAAACGTTTAGCATTTCACATTTGATTAGGTCGGCCTACTTATATCGATTTCGCCATTGTGTAACCTTAAAATACTCTGGGGAGATCAAAGGGAGTATTTTCTATAATAGTAGAGCGTCCTACCTGTAAAGCATGGGGCGTTGCTGGTTCTTGGTATGATTTCATCCAAAAGATGCCGGTATACAGCATGTTCTATATATCGGTGTATCCTCTCCATCAGCAACGACATCATGGCAAATCTTTTCCACCTGGCGTTTCCCGTTAGCAACATTCCTGACACAAAAAAATTTTATGTCGATGGCCTTGGTTGTCAGCCCGGTCGAGAATCTCCCAGTGCTCTGATTATGAATTTCCAGGGACATCAGCTAGTGGCCCATGTTACCCGCCATGAATTATCTGACCAGGGCAGTATCTATCCCCGGCACTTTGGCCTAGTCTTTGAAAGTGAAAGTGACTGGGAAGCCCTGGCTGCTCGGGCTAAAGCTTACAATCTCAACTTTTACCAGGAACCTAAACGCCGTTTTAATGGGACTCCCCTGGAGCACCGCACCTTCTTTCTCGAAGATCCCTTTTATAACTTGCTGGAGTTTAAATACTATTGTTACCCCAGTGCTATCTTTGGTGAGAGTGGTCACACTCAAGTTGGTGAAGTCAGGGTCTAATGCTGTAGTCCCTGGGCAATGGCCGCTAAGCTTTGTTCATCCCACAGCATTCTATTGTGGGTAGGCACTGGTAAACGTCGACTTTCACCCACCGGTAGGCAACAGTGATGCGCAGGCAACACAAGTAAATCGTAGGGAGTCCACAGGGATAGCGGTCGACAGGTAGATAGCTGTTTCATATCCCGATTTAAGTCGGCCAAGAATAAACTGCCCGGACGCATTTGCTTGCCTCCCACATTCCATCGGAACCAGGCTAGGGTTGACCCATAATGGGGGACAGCCACCCCCACAAACCGCCTGACTCGCGGTAGTCCCCCTAGCCGCTGCAGGTAGTAGCGGCTAACCAGCCCACCCATACTGAAGCCCAGTAAGTAAAAGGTTTTCTGGGCTTCTATAGACAGTTCAATAAATGCGTTTAGCTGGTGTGCCTGTTGTTCAATACTGATGTCGCCATTATTGGGCATTAGACCCACCGTATGGACAGCCCAGCCCCGATCTTCTAAATATGGCCGTAATCGCCAAAAGATATTAACCGTATTCCACAAACCGTGGACCAGCACCACCGCTGGTTTATTATTATGTGTCACGCTGGCCTCGACCCTCTAGCCAAAACAGAAACACAACGATGCCGATAACCCCCATCTGCACAGCCAGATTAGGTAAGGCCGTTTCAACATCCTTACCTGCCAGCAGCTGGGTCAAAAATACAAACGCTCCCAACAGCCCAGATGCCCCCATGGCACCATAGATAAACCTGCGGAATCCCTTATAGGGGGATTGAGTCTCCTTAACCAGACGCTCAAATCGTTCCTGACTCATACCTGGTGGCTTTTTTGGGGTACGGTCTTTTGCCTTAGGTTTAGATTCGTTTGCCATAACGTCGTTGTTAGAGGGATTAGTTACCATTTTTTCAAACTTTGACCCATCGCGATAGCCTCTGCTGCTATACTTAGCATCCAATCTGCCAACGTGGCTCAGTGGTAGAGCACTCGATTCGTAATCGAGCGGTCACGAGTTCAAATCTCGTCGTTGGCTTTAAGCTCAAAAGCATTAAAAATCTATGACTTAAGCGGTTTAAGCAAGAGTAAAATCCGTCTAAACGGACGTCATTTGGGTGTAAAAATTCCCTGATGTTGGACATTTTTAGACTAGTTTGGGTGTAAATTGGGTGTAAATTTTAGTCAGAACTAATGTATTGCTATGCCCCCACCAAAAGCACCGAAAA
Organism: Cyanobacteria bacterium P01_F01_bin.13; assembly: GCA_039191365.1. GTDB lineage: Bacteria > Cyanobacteriota > Cyanobacteriia > Phormidesmidales > Phormidesmidaceae > Leptothoe. The sequence continues at coordinate 119,945 of JBCCXQ010000001.1, forward strand.
CGCCGTCAGGCAAGGCACCTAGGGGGACCGTTCAGGTAGGTGCATCCCATGGTCGTCTGTAGCTTCGATTTCGTTGTCAGGGCAAACGTCGATATCTCTCCATTGGTCTTCCCGACTCTCCTACGAATCGCATTGTGGCTCAACAAACTGCCGGTCAGATTCAACTCGATATTATCTCTGGGAACTTTGATGACACGCTAGCAAAATACAAGCCTGTATCCAGCCAACCTCAAGAAGTTCCAGTAAGAATTCCCTCAGTACCTGAGCTATGGAACAGTTTCTATGAAATTAAACGACAAACTGTTGCACCGGGTACGTGGCGTAATGGATATTGTGTGAACACTCGCCATCTAACCCGGTGTCCCTACAATAAATTGGAGGACGCACAAAAAATCTATGACTGGGCAGTTACAAGCTTAAACCCAGATCTAGCCAGACGGCTTATTCAGGTTTTATCTTCCTGTTGTAAATGGGCAAAGCGGGCCAATTTGATTGAGACTAATCCCTTTGAGGGGTTATCTGCAGAAATCAAAATCCCCAAAAAGTCTGCTGAAAACAACGATATTGATCCCTTCACACAAGCAGAACGGCAAGTAATTATTGAGGCGTTTACCCAAAGTAAATATTATGCCCACTATGCACCACTGGTAAAATTTCTGTTCTGCACTGGCTGTCGTCCATCCGAAGCGGCTGGCCTTCAGTGGAAGCATATTTCGCCAGAGGAAATTGTTTTTGACCAGGCAGTGATCGATTCTGTCTATGGGAGAGTCTTGAAAGAGGGCTTGAAAACCCAGTCAAAACGAAAGTTTCCAATTAATCGACAACTTCAGAAATTGTTATCGGAACTCCGGACCCCAAAGGTCAAGGCAGACGATTTTGTTTTTCCCAGTCCAAATGGAAACTATCTGAACTGTCAGAATTTTCGCAGTCGGGGATGGACAGCCATTTTGGAACAATTAGGGATCCGATATCGAAAGCCTTATCAGGCCCGGCATACTTTTATTACCCATTGTTTGAAAGAAGGCATTAGCGTACAACAGGTGGCTAAATGGGTAGGCAACTCACCTGAGATAATCATGAAGCACTACGCTGGTCCTGGAGCAGCTCCAAGTGCCTGAAATTTAGTCCCAGCCCCGGCAGGTGCACTACCTATTTACGAATCGAGTGCTCACAAAATTTTAGACCTTATTATGAAAGGGTTTCGGGCGCTAAAAATTTTCATCTCAGTTTTTTATCTCAATGATCGCCCTTTAGCTTAGCTGGTTGGGTGTTTTTGGACTTTTTTAGACATGTTTAGATAAGGCAATAGCAACTGAACTAAACACCTATTTGAAAGAAGCTTCTGCTAAGACGATAACTCCTTTGCTGTATCAGAGGATAGTGGTAAGCAATGAAATTCAGGTTTGACCTCGAGCGATTGGGGTAACCTAATAGCTGCCCAACGATGATGCCGCTGGGCAGTTAGATACAGAAGGATGCTCAGGCTTTAGGTAAGTTATCTGGATCGACGCCGAGCGATCGCAAATATTCGGCTAACTGATCAGCTCGTTGTTTCTCTGCCTGAGCTTTTTGACGTTCTGCAATGAGCTCGGACTCTGTAGACTCAATAATTTCATCTGATGTTGGATAGGCGTTACCATCAGCGTCGAACCATAGCAGCACTTCCTGCTCAATCCCCCCTAAGACGCGACGATTACGACCAATGCCAATGCCTACTTCAGGCATCCAAAAGGGTTCGCCAATTTGCAGTTGATAAGTTTGCCCGTTGAGTTTGTAGACCTCAAAGGGCTGATGCCGGTCCCGTTGCCAATACTCTGGGTTATAAACCACATAGTAAAGGACATCCAACTTGGCATAGAGATCACGCTTGGCATCATATTCATCATTGGGCTGATGGGATGGGTGACAAGTTAGCCTCATTGTCCAGTTGTCAAGAGGTGCCAGGGAGGGTCTGGAAATAAGGGCTGAAGTCAAGCGTTTTAGGGGGTTTACGTATCACCTTAATAACGCTCAGGTCGCGGTTTTCAGGAGCCGCTAA
>JBCCXQ010000002.1:0-73950 GCA_039191365.1 Cyanobacteria bacterium P01_F01_bin.13
CCTACAGAAACGGCGGCAATTTGGTGCTTGAGAGGGGAGGTTTGGAGAGTGCCTTTGGAGATAAGTGATGCGATCGCATCCTCTAACGCCACGTATGCTCCCGTAATCGCTGTAGTACGCGTACCTCCATCCGCCTGGATTACATCTGCATCCACCAGCAGGGAAAGTTCACCCAACGCTTCCAAATCTATAGCCGCCCGCAAACTGCGTCCAATCAATCGCTGAATTTCCTGGGTCCGGCCCGACAATTTCATTAATTCCCGCCTTGCACGGGTATGGGTGGCACTGGGCAGCATACGATATTCTGCCGTTAGCCAGCCTTGCCCCGAGTCCTTTAGCCAGCGAGGTAAATCTTCAGATACCGAAACTGTGCAAAGTACTTGGGTATTGCCACAGTGGGCAAGGACGGATCCGGCTGCGTAGCGAGTAAAGTGCCGCTCAAATTTAACCGGACGGAGTTCATCGGGTTGCCGACCATCAGGACGCTGCCAAGCCATAGTAAATGCTCTATCGAAATTATTTATCCAAGATACACAGCTCGTCGCCCTGTAAAGGGTTACTACTTGTTTTTTTAGGGTTTGGCCAGTGGGCTTTCTGGACTGTGGTTAATTGCTAATTCTGTTCTTCAGCTATCTACCTCACCCTCAAACAGGGTATCCAGGGGCATGGCATTAATCTCCAAGTGTTCTGTTAGATAGCGCGACAGTACATCGTTTTGCCCATGGGTAACGTAAACTGTCTTGGCCTTCGTCTCTTTTACCGTCTTGATCAAGCTGGGCCAGTCGGCATGGTCCGAGAGCACAAATCCGCGCTCGTAGCCCCGACGACGGCGGGCACCGCGCACCGCCATCCAACCGGAGGCAAACGCCGTTTGGGGTCGCTTAAACCGCTTCATCCAGGAGGACCGATGTCCGGACGGTGGGGCGATTACCAAGTCTCCCTGAAACTTATAGGATTTCTCGGTTTGGCTGGTGGGTATTGTGGGCAGCATGGTTACCCCCACCTCTCGATAAATCTCCGTCAGTGCCTGGACCGCGCCATGGACATAGACAGTCTTATCGGTAAATTGAGTTAACTCCGCCAGGACTCGCTGGGCCTTGCCAAAGGAATAACAAAACAACAGCGAGGGCCGTTCTAAATCACTTTGCCACCAGCGATAGATTTGCTCAGCGGTATCCCGACCCGACCGCCAGCGATAGATGGGGAGTCCAAAGGTCGCTTCTGTAATGTACGTGTCACATTCCACCACTTCAAACGGCACGCAGGTAGGGTCCACGCAACGTTTATAGTCTCCCGAAATCACCCAAACCTCGTCTTTGTGTTCCACTCGGATTTGAGCTGAGCCAAGCACATGCCCGGCAGAGTGAAACGATACCCAGGTATTTCCTAATTTGATTTTGTCGCTATATTGCGCTGGTGTCAGGTTAATGCCCTGGCCTAAGCGCTTGCGCAGAATATCCTCTGAGCCATCAATGGCGTAGTATTGCGCTGAACCAGACCGGGCATGGTCAGAGTGGGCGTGGGTGATTAATGCTGTTTCTACAGGCCGCCATGGATCAATATAAAAATCACCCTGGTCACAGTACAAGCCTTCGGGACGAACGCTGATCAAAGTCATTGGGGCTTGTTGTGCTAGCAATTCGCACAGTTTCTCAGTTTATGGTTCTCCACTCTACAGATCAAGTGGTCTACTGCACAGTTTGCATGAAAGATATAGATGGATTTAATCGATTTAATTTAGCACCCTAAGGCAATATCAAAGTAGGCCGCGTCGAGATTACAAGTTTGAGGCAACCCTTGGGTTTCAGCTTGGATGCGGTTTAGGCATCATCCACTCTTAGGTGCTCCATGGCAGAGAGCAATCCCAATCGAATTAAACTTTCCCAACTGCGGGCGCTGGTGGCCATTGCTAAGACCGGCACGTTTAGTGATGCAGCTCTGCAGCTAGAGCTATCGCAATCGGCGGTGAGTCATGCGATAGCAACGCTCGAAACCGAGCTGGGCGTGATCCTACTTAACCGGGGCCGTCAGGGAGCCGTGCTCACCCCGGTGGGCGAGGCCATCACTGCCGAAGCCGAGCAGGTGATGGAACGTCTGGACAAAATTTGCCAGCAGGCTCAACTGGCCAAGGGATTGCAATCGGGTCAGGTGCGTTTGGGGGGCTTTCGTAGTGTGGCCACCCACATTTTGCCTGCGGTGATTGAGCGTTTTCGGCAGCAGTACCCCGGCATCAGTGTCACCATTGAGGAATTCAGCCACTACTACCATGTTGAAGATTACCTGCGTCAGGGCCGCATCGACATTGGCTTTAGCTATTTACCCACCAGTGCCGAGTTTGAAGCCTGGGAACTGCTGCGGGATGAGTATGTCGTGCTGTTACCGCCTGCCGCTAAACCGATCGATGCTCAGCTCACATGGGAACAGCTGCTCAACTACCCCTTGATTCAAACGCCGCCAGGGGATGGCTGCCGCTACAACATTGAACAATATCTGGCCCGTCACAATCAGACCATTAAGTTTGCCTACGACGTGCGCGAAGACTCCACCATTGTCAGCATGGTAAGGCGGGGGTTGGGGGCAACGATTATGGCTAAGTTAGCCGCCGAACCTATTCCTGAAGATATTACAGTTGCTCAGTTACCAGAGTCCTTTGAACGGGTAATTGGCATAGTCACCCTGACCGAAGCCCTCCAACCCCCCTCTGTCTTTGCCTTTTTAGACACCATCAAAGCCGTATGGGGCGGTAAACCCAGCGAGCCTAAAGCCGCTTAAGGTGAGCAAATGCCAAGAATTCAAAACTTAACACTTAAAATCCAAAACTCATCACCGACAATAGAGGGTAGTCGGCCTATACAAATTTTCTGTGGTTCCTTTAAGTGACAATAATCCCACCCGCACAACACCATACGTGGTTTTTGGACTGATTGCCCTCAATGTTGTGCTGTTTATGTACGAACTCTCCCTGATGGGATCTGGAGAGAATGCCCTCAATCAGTTTTTGCAAGTGTGGGCCATCGTCCCGGCTGAACTCACCGATAGCTTCAGTGGACGTGCCGCCAACCCTACAGGTGAATGGTTTACGCTAATCAGCTCTCAGTTTCTCCATGGGGGTTTTGCCCACCTGGGGGGCAATATGCTCTATCTGTGGATTTTTGGCAATAATATCGAAGATCAGCTAGGTCATAGTCGATTTATCGTATTTTACTTAGCCTGTGGTGCATTGGCAGGGTTGGCCCAGTGGATTTTTTCCCCAGGTTCAACGATTCCTACTTTGGGAGCAAGCGGTGCGATTGCAGGGGTGATGGGGGCCTATATTATTCGCTTTCCCAAGGCCCAGATTCTGACATTGTTGCCACTGTTCTTTATCTTTACCACTATCCGCGTACCGGCAATCTTTTTCCTCGGGTGGTGGTTTGTGCAACAGGCCTTTTATGGTGTTGCCAGCCTAGGAGCCAATGCGGATATGGGAGCAGGAGGTGTCGCCTACTGGGCCCATGCAGGTGGATTTGTCTTTGGTGTAATTCTCGGTCCACTACTGGGTTTGTTTCCCAAAGACGGTGGCCCATTTAATAGAGGTCGTCGATATTAGAGTTATCAGAGAGCGCTATTAAAGAACCACCTCTAGATAGCAGCCATTGCCGACCTATAACTGCGGTAAATCAAAGCTGGGGATATCTAACCCATCATCAGATTGAGCAGCGGGTTCAGGCGGTTCAACGGACAGACCCACGGTAAACGAATAGTCCACCCCAAATTGTTCAGGCCTACTCACACCGTCATAGGTTGTTGTCACCCCTTGATTCAAAATCGTCAGGGTATAAGGCACTTCCAGGGACTGGTAGGCGACGGTGGCAGCAGCTGTATTAGCACCAGCCAACCGCTCCAAACTGCAGGGAATCGCCAGGGTAACGTAGGCTAAATAATCCCCATCGGGAGCCGATCCCGTTGGCCAAAAGATATTCTCAACTGGCGCAAACCTCTGGGGTTCACAAAAGCCGTTGGCGTCTATATCTAACTGTCCACCTGAGGGGGAGGTGGGTGAACCAAAATCAACAATACTACCGGCTGGATCAACCACGATTAGATCCAAATCATCGCTGGTACTCCAACGCAATGTGACCTGCACATCACCGGTTTGTAAAATCGGTTCCGATCTGTTTTCCTCACTGACTGGACACAGCACACTCAGATCGTAAAGCTCACCATTCTCATCTTCGAAATAGCAACCGTTGTGGGATATTTGTGCTTGGGCAACAGGAATAAAACCTTCCCAGGCAGCTATCCCCGCCATTAGGGCAATAACTCCCAACGTAGAAGACCTGAAACCAATATGTTGCATAACGTGCCGCACTATTAATTTTTTTGACATAAAGATATTGTTGCCAGCAGTGCTTTCGAAGAATTTGGTGTTATCTGGAGAGTACGGTATCCCAATTTGCATATCGTACGCTAGACAGAACCTCAAAAGATGTGCTATCCATGGGCACAATATTCATCCATTGCGATCGCGCGTTGATTCTCCATGTCTTCTATTCTCGCCATCCTTTCATTAATCGTTATTGGCTACTCAGTTGGGTCTGTTAGGATTGTGAAGGAAGGCAATGCCGCATTGATAGAACGTCTGGGACGCTACCGCGCAACATTAGATCCGGGCGTTAATTTTATCGTACCCCTGCTGGATGCCCTGGTAATTGAAGATACGCTACGAGAACAAATCTTAGACAGTGAGCCCAGAAGCGCTACCACCCGAGACAATGTCAATGTGGATGTAGACGCTGTTATTTATTGGCGGATTCTCGACCTTGAGAAAACCTACTATGCCATTGAAAATGTCGAACTGGCGATCGAAGAGCTGGTAATTACAACGCTGCGATCCGAAATCGGTAAGATGGACCTACAAGAGACATTTTCCTCAAGGGAAGCTATCAACAAGGCGTTGCTGGATGTTCTAGATGAAGCAACTGAACCTTGGGGCGTTAAGGTGAACCGTGTAGAGGTTCAGGGCATTAAGGTTCCCGACGAAGTTGAAAAATCCATGCGGTTAGAGCAGGCAGCTGAAATTGAGAAACGAGCCTCTATTACCAAAGCAGAAGGTCTAAAAGAGGCCGCGATTCTCGAAGCAGAAGGTAATGTCCAGTCGATGCGTTTGATTGCCCAAGCATTTGATGGACAGCTCAGCCAGGGCGACATCATGAAGTTTTTAATCGCTCAGCGATATGTAGATGCTAATCAGAAACTGGGTGAAAGTGATAATTCCAAGGTTGTGTTCATGGATCCTCGGGCGCTAACAGAAGGGTTGGTAGACCTGATTAACGAAACTCCCGATGCTAATAATTAATGTCCATTTGTAGTGTCGTTCGATGTTGTAGGGGCGTTCCATGGAACGCCCCTACAACATCGATATCGATCAGGATTTAACTCAAATCTTCTAATATATAGGTCGGCATGACCTGTATCTACTGGCGTTAACCATGGTTTCCACCCTGGATAGTTCGATTAAATCTGCTCAGCGTCCTCTTTTGGGGATGAACCAGGCTGAATTGACTGATTGGGTGCAAACCCAGGGGCAGCCAGCCTATCGGGGAAAGCAACTGCACCAGTGGCTTTATGGCAAAGGAGTACATTCGTTAGCTGATATTACAGTTTTTCCAAAAGCCTGGCGTCAGGAGATGGAACACATATCTGTGGGTCGCTCTGAGATTCACCATCGATCCGTAGCTCCCGATCAGACGGTTAAGTTTCTGCTGCGTTTAGACGATGGTCATATTATCGAAGCGGTTGGCATTCCCACTGATAAACGCCTGACCGTATGTGTATCGTCCCAGGTGGGCTGTCCTATGGCCTGTGACTTTTGTGCCACAGGTAAGGGTGGATTTATTCGTAATTTGGCTACCCATGAAATTGTCGATCAGGTGCTGACGGTCCAAGCTGCCTTTGAGCAACGTGTCAGCAACATTGTCTTTATGGGCATGGGGGAACCGCTGATCAACGGGAAAAATGTTGTGGCAGCCGTTAAATGTCTAAATCAGGATATTGGCATTGGTCAGCGCAATATCACAGTCTCTACCGTCGGAATTCCAGGCCAAATTCGTCGTTTAGCCCAACATCATTTACAAATTACGCTAGCGGTTAGTCTTCACGCCTCTAATCAGCCTCTGCGTATACAGCTGATTCCCAGTGCTAAACACTATCCCCTAAGTGAGCTGCTGGATGAATGTCGTGAGTATGTTGCAATTACAGGGCGTCGTGTTACATTCGAATACATCTTGTTGGCAGGCTTAAATGATTGCGAAGAGCATGCAGCTGAGCTGGCTCAGCTGCTGCGTGGTTTTCAAAGCCATGTCAATCTGATTCCTTACAATCCTATCGATGAGGTAGATTATCAACGCCCCTCTCGCAAACGGGTTAACCAATTCACGGACAGATTGAAAGCAGCTGGCATTGCAGTGAGTGTGCGGTATTCAAGGGGTCTAGAAAAAGATGCGGCCTGTGGTCAATTGCGCGCATCCAAAGTTAATGCTTAGCGTATCCGTAGAGAAAACTCCGCTGTTAGTTTGTGACACTTTCACGACATTGCAAGCTATTTTAGTTAGCTATTGCTGACGCAATCCCCGGCGCATATGCCTCAATAACTTTGCCAGTCCTTTGGCACACAATCATCAAATAATCACAATTCGAACATTGGGTGCGAGTTAATTGCTGTCGCCTTAAGTGATGCCGTTCGGCTGATTTACCGCAATTTGGACAATGAACAGTTTGAATCACAGTATTCATAGGATTTATTAAAGCTTTATTTAAAGAGCGGACAGGTTTTAATTATGGCAATTTCTTGTGGAGGCGACAATGTGTAAATAGATACAGAAGCAGCGGGGATCGCCTGTCAAACAAGCGATCCCCGTTATCGCCAGAGTCCCGGTCCAGCCTATTTCTGAGCGACTTTAGTAAATCAAAGAAGGATAAATATGTAGGATATTTTTAAAAATAAAAGTTATTAATCTTGTGAAGAATGTGTTTAGTAGTCGTCATAACACAAAGGTGAATCTAAAGGTTTATTTTAGATAGTTAGCAACCTCTGATACTGTTACATTGATTTATTTGTAGTCTTAAAGTGAATATCAATTTAAGTGATAATTTTTCTCAAGAATAAAATTAAAATACTCTACTCTTTGAGAACACCAAAGGCTAGCAAAAAGAGCAAACTTCTACAGGAGCTAGAAGCTATCTCACTTCTATCTTCTAGATTCCTACCTGAGCAGAATTTCCTGACTTAAGTGGAACTCTTCAAAATACTCATGTATCCATTTCCCACAGTGGAGTAATGCAGTTTGTTTTTCTCAGCAACTGTTACAGCCTGCTATCGCCCCAGAAGACTATTTTTTTCGTCCAGGTAAAAAGCTGCCTGTAATCCGTTTAATGACTCGATTAGCTAAGTCGGCATAGTGAATTTCACCCGCTAAAAGTTGCCCCAACCGTTTAGTCGCCGTCGGTCGTTTGATGCCGACTCGATAGCCAATTTTTTGCATGCGGAAAAACACGCTGGCAATGCGCTGACTCCACTTGATGTCATTTCCCCATTCGGCATGGATAGTCTGGCTATAGTGCTCTAATGCCTGCTCGTCACCCTTGAGAGCACTGTCAATAGCAGTGGCGGCCTTTATCCCACTAAAAATAGCTGGACGAATTCCCTCAGCGGTCATAGGGTCCACCAAGGCAGCAGCTTCTCCCACCAGGAGGGCACGCTGGGTGTGGAGAGGATGATTACCGTTCCAAAGTTTGAGACCATGGGAGTGGAGTTGCCCTGCCTCAAAATTACTCCCCAGTGCTTGGGCATAGGCGGCTAAATACTGTTCTGGATTTTTGACGGTGTCTCCCAAAAAGCAGGTAAGTCCTAGGGAATGGCGCTGTCGTTTAGGAAAGTCCCAAATACACCCTTGTTTAACCAGGCCAAATTCGAATGCCATGGTGGGATTAGCCAACGGGTCTGGCAAATCAATCTCCAGCACGTAGCTCTGGCGTACTTTTTCGGGTTTAAAGCCGAGCCATTGCGCCATTGGACCATCAGCTCCATCGGCGGCAACCAGATAGCGGCCAACCTGATCGCCATCTTCAGTTTTGACAAGCCAGGTATCGTCTTTGCTTTCTATGCCAATAACGGGGGTGCCATCGTAAAGCGTTACCCCTGCTTTCAGAGCCTGCTCCACCAAACATTGGTCAAAAATATCGCGCCGTACAACCCACATGGGCTCCTCAGTTTCCAGCTCTGCCTCAACGGGATCGTCTAACTGCCAGGTGTAGCGAATACGACGCAGCTTTTGGTCTATGGCAGGTGCAATATCGAAGTCTAACCAATTGACAACGCTCGGTGCGATCGCACCCGTACAGGGCTTGTAACGGGGTAACGTATGCTTTTCCAGCAGCAGCACAGACCGCCCCCGCTGAGCCAGCTGGTAGGCAGTGGTACTGCCCGCAGGTCCAGCGCCTACAACGATACAGTCAAACATCATGCACTCCTGATAAGGTCTTGGATCGCGTCGGTCGATCTTGAAATCTGAATGCCGTTAGCTCAGACTTTCATAATCTCCTTTTCTTTATCCTCTAAGGCCTTATCGATATTTTTGATGTATTGGTCAGTCAGCTTTTGCACCTGATCCTGCAAATCACGGGCTTCATCTTCAGACAGATCACCGCTTTTTTCCTGCTTTTTGGCAAAGTCCATGCCATCTCGTCTGACATTGCGAATAGCGACGCGTCCTTCCTCAGCGTATTTACCCGCCTGTTTGACAAACTCCTTACGACGCTCGGTCGTCAAAGGGGGAATGTTTAAGCGAATGACTGAACCATCATTATTGGGAACCAACCCAACATCGGATAGGGAAATCGCCTTTTCAATCTGGCTCAAAATGCTGCCATCATAGGGCTGAATCATCAGCGTACTAGGGTCGGGGGTGCTAATATTAGCCATTGACTTCAGAGGTGTAGGGGCACCGTAGTAGTCAATAGAAATACGGTCTAGCAGAGATGCGTTAGCGCGACCAGTGCGAATGGTGTTGAAAGCGCGTTTGGTGGCTTCAACCGCCTTCTGCATCGCCTGTTCTACGTCATCGATGTTAGCTAACTTCACAAGATCCTCCCACAATCGTGCCAATCGGTTCCCCCGTCATGGCCCGTTGAATATTACCAGCAACAGCTAGATTAAACACCATGATGGGGATGTTGTTATCTTTACACAGCGCAATAGCTGTACCATCCATCACTTTGAGATCTTTGGCGAGAACATGACTGTAGGTCAAACTGGTGTAGCGTTTGGCATTGGGATTTGTGTTTGGATCGCTATCATAAACGCCGTCTACCTTAGTCGCCTTGAGCAGCACTTCAGCACTGATTTCAGCGGCCCGCAAGGCAGCAGTAGTATCGGTGGTAAAAAATGGATTGCCAGAGCCCGCCCCAAAAATAACGACTCGATTTTTTTCTAAGTGGCGGATCGCCCGGCGTCGAATGTAAGGTTCAGCCATTTCCTGCATGGAAATGGCTGTTTGTACCCGAGTGGGGACATCAATACGTTCCAGACCATCCTGCAAGGTCATGGCGTTCATAACCGTGGCTAGCATGCCAATATAGTCAGCAGTGGCTCGATCCATGCCGGATGCGGCCCCTTTTACCCCTCGAAAGATATTGCCACCGCCAACCACAACGGCAATTTGGATACCTTGTTCAACGGTAGCCGCAATTTCTTTGGCAATAGAATCTACTATAGTTGGATCAATGCCATAGGCAAGGTTGCCCATTAAGGCTTCGCCGCTAAGTTTGAGTAGTACTCGTTTGTAGGTATTCCCCATGCAGTGGCTCGTGACTGAATTTCCCCATCAAAGATAGCAGTCTGAGGGTGATTGGGGAACCGCATTTAGCAAGGATATGGTGTGCGTTTTACAATCGCCTTTGATAAGTATGCAAATGGCAGCATGGGGCAATTGGAAACTGGATTAGCCGCCTACGGTTGGCAAGTAGGGACAGTATTAGCATGGCTGGCTTTAATCGGGGGTGCTTCTGAGGGGGCCAGGCGGCTGGGGTACGGGCCTGAAATTACGCGCAAGATCGTCCACATTGGAGCAGGCCATGTGATTTTAATCGCCTGGTGGTTAATGCTGCCTGCTTGGATGGGAATAGCCGCCTCGGTGGTCTTTGCTGGGGTCGCTTTGCTATCCTACCGGCTGCCAATTTTACCGGGTATAAACAGTGTGGGCAGACGCAGCTGGGGCACTTTTTTTTATGCCGTCAGCATAGGGCTACTGATGGGTTGGTGCTGGCCCCAGGGATATCCCTACTTTGGGGTGATTGGGATTTTGATCATGTGCTGGGGAGATGGATTAGCCGCCCTGGTAGGTCAGCGTTGGGGCCACCACCACTACAAGGTGTGGGGCGAACAGAAAAGCTGGGAGGGGAGTCTGACTATGGCGATTGCCAGTGCTCTGGTTGTCCTTGTTGTGTTGGGAAGTCTTGGAGGAGTGAGCTGGTCACTGGTGATAACGGCATTGGCAGTTGCGATCGCAGCCACCCTGCTCGAAGCCATCTCCAAGTACGGCATTGACAACCTGACCGTCCCCATTGGTGCCACTGCCACAGCCATCGCCTTGACTCAACTGTTGAGCTAACCTCACTCAGCCCGGGCACCAACTCAAAGCGGGACGTTTTCCCAAGCATAGAATTTAGAATGTAGGAGATAGGAGTCCAGCCCCTTCTAGGTTCTAACTCCTATCTTCTACATTCCTGCTTAACCAAAATTTCTCGGTTTGAGTGGATGCCCCTCAGCCCTCTTACCCTTAACCAACCCTAAACAAAGTCAGAGAATGTTCACTTAATACTATCGGAGGCATCCTCCCAGGGCTATTGATTTGTAACATCTGTCAGGTTGGTCAGCGACAATGGGTAGCCTCAAGAGCCTGAAGTTACAGCGTTAATTACAACGTTAACCTGACACACAAATGTCCTAATGCATCAAGACATTTGCGATAAAAGTTCGTCCGTATCTACTGATAAGTTTTCTCAATTCCCTACAGAAAAGCCTCAGCAAACAAATTGTCTGAGTAACAGACTGAATCAAAAACTGATGCTAGAGTTTAGGCAAGAAAAGTCTTAAAGTTTGAAAGGCCATTTCTTTGGTAAACCCTGTAGTTAATATAATTTCTATATGTGGCGGTTCGATATCTAGAGAATTTCAGACCATGCGTGCATCTGGGGCCTCACCCCATAGTTGAATTTTTAACATTTACTGCTGTCCAGCCGAACGGGTACTGATTATTGTGTTTATGTTTAAGCGAAAGCCGGCGACTAGTTTTACCTATTTCAGCCGCACTTGTGAACTAGAGGGCAATGTTCACGCCGAAGGCAAGTTAGTCGTTGACGGAGTTATTCACGGGATTGTCGATTTGCAAGGAGACTTGGAAATTTCCAAGACCGGGCTGGTAGAAGGTCAAGAAGTTCGTGCTCAAAATATCTCAGTGCAAGGGGTACTTAAAGCCCGTGTATTTGCAGAAGGCAAGCTGGTTTTGAGTAGCACTGCCCGCCTAGAAGGAGATGTCGTTGCTGGTTCTTTAGAAATTGAACCCGGTGCTTATTACACAGGCTACATCGAAACCCGTGAATCGAAGACGTTACCGCCGTCACGGGATTTACCAGAACTCTACGGTACCACTGAACCTACCGAAAGTCGTAAGCCAGCGTAGCAGCTGCCCTAGCCATAAGCTAAACCCCCAGCTCTAGAAGTATTTTCTAGAGCTGGGGGTTTGCTTATGGAACTTTCTGTTTGTTGTTTAACGAGCCATACGTTTTACTTCCTGGTGCAAAATCTGCATCTTCCTGAGGCTACCCTGTGCTGTTTTCAGATTACCCGCCTTAGCCAAAGATTCCAGCTGAGCGGCGACTCTAGAAAGAGCTTCAGCACCGACATTAGCACTGGCACCCTTAATATAGTGAGCTAGTTCTTTTACAGCTGACGGATTCTCAGCAGTGATAGCTGTTTCCAGCTGGATAAGACTGTTTTCAGTGTCTCTAACAAACAACTGCAGAAGTTCTTTTTCAAAGGCTTTATCACCACCAGCAAGCTGTTCTAATTGGTCCTGGTCAAAGTTTCTAGCCATAGTTTGTTGTTGTAGCGGAGAGTACAAAATCAGCAACGATAAAAAGAACTAGTTATCCTTTATCAGCCAGCTTAATATCATTATTCCCGACCCTAGCCATAGCCACAGAGGAAAGCTCGACACCCCAGGCAACAAATGGGGCAGGCCATCAATGCCAAGGCACAACCACAAGCTAATTAACAGTATGCATAAGGCGGCAAAATATGACATGGCAGTGCGTCAGGGTAGCCGTTACAGATGTAGAGTCAGGGCAGCAACGTCTCAGGATATCTTATCAGCCTATAAAATCGTATGGAATTGTTGTGATTTTCCGTTTCTCAGGCAGTCTCTGTTACATTCTTGTTATCTTGGTACACTTGAATTTACAAAATCCGACTGGATTGACAAGCTTATTCCATGGGGAGCCCTTGTAGATTAGCGGGTCTTAAAGACGAGGAAGCACTGTGGCAACGATAATCCAACCAGCAGATCGGTTCTATTACTTTGCTTATGGGTCCTGTATGTGCCCAGTGGATCTAAAGCGGTCTTTACGGGAAAATACTCATCCCTACGTAGTTGGACCGGCTCATTTAAGTGGTTATCGTCTAGGATTTTTTCGCTATTCTCGCCGTCGTCAGTGTGGTGTTCTGGATGTGGTGCGCTCATCACCGGATGCTCAGGTGCATGGGGTGCTATACGCCTTACCCTGGCATCTGAGTAATCTATTAGATCGTCGCGAAGAAGGGTATGTTCATCACCCAGTAACCATCCAATGCCAGGAAAAATCCTACCCCAACACTCGGACCTACACCGTTGCAGATAAACTAACCCAGGAGCATGCCCCCAGCGACTGGTATTTTGATGTAGTAATGCGGGGTGCTCTCACCTGTGGGCTCCCTGAATCCTATTGCTGGCAGTTATTTGGCCATATGCATGGCCTCCAGCGTCAACAGCAGTTAGCAGCCTAGCGAGGAGTAATAAGCCTGTCGCTTGTAGTTGCTCTTTAATTCCCATGAATTTACCCACATGGATCACGGTATCGCGGCTGGTGGCAATCCCACTCGTATTTGGTCTACTGGCCAATCCGACCGAGTCCCATCGCTGGTGGGCCACGGCCATATTTTTGTTGGCGGCCTGCACCGACTGGCTTGATGGTTACCTGGCACGACGGCTCAATCAAGTCACCGATCTGGGTAAGTTTTTGGACCCACTGGTGGATAAGCTGCTGGTACTGGCACCACTGATGGTGTTGGTACAGTTGGGTACGGTACCTGCCTGGGGAGTGTTTTTGATCCTGGCACGGGAACTGGCCATTGCTGGCTGGCGGGTGGGGCAGGCCAAGGTGGTGGGGGCAAACCTATGGGGCAAGACAAAAACTGTGGTGCAAATTGGTGCGATCTCACTCCTCATCTCCCCGCTAGCCCAACACCATCCACTTTTTGCTATAGGGTTATTTTGGCTGGCTGTACTTCTCACCTGGTGGTCTGGGCTAATCTATCTAACAGCATCGTCTGAGCATCCATAACCCCATGACCACCGAAACCAGCAACAAAACTGACACCCCTTTGGCAGCCAATTCCTGGCACATTGTTCAACAGACTGGCGGACACTGTGAAATTCTCAGCCAGACTGAACTAGCTGCATCATCAAACAACCAAAAAACTTGGGGACCATTTGCCAGTCGTGCGGAGGCCATCGCTAAACGGGTGGGACTAATTCGAGCCGGTAAGTGTTTACCGAAGTAAGGCTATCTCTAGTTAGCCACTCTAATTAACTGAAACCGCGCCAGCATTGGCAGCTTCGCGCTGACCGCGGATCACATCGTTTAAGACTTCAATGGCCTTAGCATATTGAGGATCATCTTCGGTGCCAATACGCTCGCGATCCTCACTCAGATATTCCCGCTCGTCATCAGTCAGTTCTACAGTAAAGTCCGGTTCAATCCCTAGAGTATTGATATCACGACCGCTGGGGGTTAGGTACCGAGCAATGGTGACCGCAATCCCGGAGCCATCTCCAAGACCTCTCACCGACTGCACCAACCCCTTACCAAAGGTGGTTGTACCTACTAAAATAGCTCTGTTATTGTCCTGTAGCGCTCCAGAAAGGATTTCACTGGCGCTAGCCGAACCACCATCCACTAAAACCACAAGGGGCTTATCCGTCAATGCCCGATCGCTAGCCACATTTTCATCCACCGTACCCTCGCGGTTCACCGTTGAAACAATGGTGCCATCACTCAACCACATGCGAGAAATATCAATACTGGAATAAAGCAGACCACCAGGGTTAGAGCGCAGGTCAAGGATATAGCCAGTCACATCACGAAGCTCAAGTTCCTGAATAGCCTCGCGCATTTCGGAAGCTGCATTGGCACTGAACTGAGTGAGACGAATATAGCCCACACCGCCCTCTTGCTTGGGCTGATAGGCGAAGCGGACTGGGTGAATCTCGATGCGAGCACGCACCAAATCAAAATCTAGCTCTTCATCGTCACGTACCACTGTCAGCGTCACTTCAGAATTCACCGGGCCTCGGATCAAATTCACCGCATCGCTGAGGTCCATACCTTCAGTGGTCTGACCATCAATACCAATAATCACATCCCCAGAACGAATCCCCGCTTCAAACGCTGGTGTATCCTCAATCGGAGAAACCACAACAATCTCTTCCGTTTCCTCTTCCTGAGAGATTTGGATACCGACACCTGTAAGTTCACCTGAGGTGTCGATCTGCATATTGCGGAACTCTTGGGGATCCATAAATCGGGTGTAGGGATCCTCAAGGGAATCCAACATTTCCCGAATAGCTTCGTAGGCAGAAGTGCTGTCAGTGTAATCACGATTCAGGTAATCCGTACGGATAGCCTGCCAATCTTGGTCGTTAAAGGTATCGTCAACGTATTCATGATCGATAAGCTGCCAAACTTCATCAATCACCTCTTTGGGGCTCTCTCTAAAGAATGCCTGACTTTGAGACCAGTGAATGCTCGTTCCTGCAACGACAACAGCTACACTTGCTAAGGCGGCTGCACCCAAAATCAGGCCATGCTTTTTGCTTGCCATAAATAGAGATCCAAAGAACTAGGACGATACGAATCTTAGCCAAATAGTATAAATAACCCGCTCACACCCCTACACAAATATATAAGCTTTATTCAACTGACGCAGAATTCTCATAAATGTTTAGTTATTCTAAGAAGCTTAGCAATTCCTTAGAATAATCAACCAATAGATTCAGTGAATAATTGTGAGATTTGGATTTACGTAAATGTAGGTAAAAAGTCAAGTAGCTTTCTCTACCCATACAGCCTAGCAAATTGGCATGAGATCGAGATGAAGGTTTCCTGGGAGACACCCTAAATTCTGCACAGACCATCGTCTTAATATCCTGTGAAAATGGAAGACGATAGTCTGCACAGTTTCCAAATCAATGTGCCTCTGGTCAAGCGCAATTCAAACGCAATTAATTCTCTGGCTCTACCCAGCGTCCATCAGACTTAATCAGGTTAATCAACTCCTCTACACCCTGTGCTTCAGGGACTCGTTTGATTTCCGAGCGTCCTCTGTATAGAGCGATCTGGCCTGGACCCTTACCAACATACCCATAGTCAGCATCTGCCATTTCTCCAGGACCGTTGACGATACAGCCCATGACAGCAATGTCTAATCCAGTCAGGTGATCCGTCGCAGCCCGGACCTTGTGCAGAACTTCTTCCAGATTAAACAGAGTACGACCACAGGACGGACAAGCCACATATTCCACCATCGTCTTACGTAATCCCAGGGCCTGCAAAATGCTATAGCATACTGGAATTTCTTTTTCTGGAGCCTCGGTCAAAGAAACCCGAATAGTATCCCCAATGCCTTCGGCTAGCAGGGTACCAATACCAGCAGTAGATTTGATGCGGCCATACTCACCATCACCGGCTTCAGTCACCCCTAAATGCAGCGGATAATCCATACCTAGCTGCTCCATCCGCTGGGCCATCAGCCGATAGGCTGCCAACATAACAGGCACTCGAGATGCCTTCATGGAAATGACTAAGTTGTAAAAGTCTAGTGATTCACAGATACGAATGAACTCTAGAGCCGACTCCACCATGCCTTCGGGAGTATCCCCATAGGTAAACAGCATGCGTTCAGCCAGGGAACCATGGTTAACACCGATACGCATAGCCTTATTTTGGTCCCGCAGGGAAATCACCAGAGGCTCAAGGGTTTCTCGGATCTTGTTACCAATTGCGTCAAACTCTGACTTGGTGTACTCAGTACGACTCTCACTCGGTTTTTCAAATACGTACAGCCCTGGATTAATGCGGACCTTATCCACATGCTTTGCAACCTCCAGAGCAATTTTCATCCCATTGTGGTGAACATCGGCCACCAGAGGTACAGGCTGATAAGTGGCCGCCAGCTTTTCCTTAATTTTTACCAAGGCCTTGGCATGGCCAAGACTAGGAACCGTAACCCTGACAATTTCACAACCAATTTCATGCAGACGACGAATGGCTGCCACGGAGCCTTCAATGTCCAATGTGTCTTCATTGATCATTGACTGCACAACAACTGGTGCCCCTCCCCCAATAGTGACGCTACCCACAGGAACCGGACGCGTTTTGCGACGAATAATTTTGGTTTCAACTAATTCATTTGAATCTACTTTGGGAGGGGGAGGAGTTAAGGTCTGCATGCTTCGAAAATCGAATAAATCTAATGTTTATCTGCCTATTGTATTTCTTTAGGATCCCACAAAATACCCACGGTAGCTGGCAGCCTGGGCGACATTAGAGTGACATTTATCCCAGTTCCTAAGACTAAAGGCATCGCTAAAACGACCATCGTATCTATCAGTTTAGTCAGGACAATAGGTATCCCTGAACGCCTATTAAAACGCTAGCCATAGGCAATGTCCTCATGTAGGAGGACATTGCCTATGGCTAGGTACAGTCCTAATTTAACTTGGCAATACATTCCAACACGAGGCGCTGATTAATCAGAGAAAAGGGCTGAATATCTAGAGTACGACGGAAGCATTGAATGGCGTTTAGGTAATTGCCAATAGAGGCGTAGCATAGTCCCAGACCATGCAGGGCACCAAAATGATGGGGAATAAGCTCCAAGGCTTTTTCACAGTCGCTGATGGCAGCCGAGTAATCACCCCGTATGTAATAAAGCACGGCACGACGATTCCAGGCTTCGGCAAAATCAGGCTGAGTCCGAATCAGTTCATCAAGAATTGCTTTGGCATCCTCACCTCGTTCTGCTTCGACTAGGGTTTGGCTTTCAATCAAACGTTTGGCACCCTGTACACCCTTTTGGTGAAACCACATGTGCCAGAACTCACCTGTTGCTTGATTGCGGATGGTTTCATCTGGATCTTTTAATGCCTGCAGTAGGCGATCAATGTAGGCAGAATCCATTGGTTAGACAGGTCGGACAATAGTTGAACTAATGTTTTGCGGTCGTGGTCCCTAGCTCTGGGAAAGAAAATACTCAGTTTGAAAAATACGGAAAGCGTCCACCATGCCATGAATAAGTCTGAAGGGCGACAATAGAAAGTGGTATACCCCACTGGGGAATGCTAAGGCAAATGCCGTTACAGATTTTTAGGGTGTTCCTGTAGAAAGCCTTAGCGATATAAGCATTTTGTAAATTGAACTATCTCTTGGAACGCCAACTATGGCAGTGTCCACGTTATAACCCATACTCCACTTACAAAGGATCGGTATCTTTAGTGTCCACGGGAATTCGGGTACGTCCTCAGCCGTTTGTGAAAACCGCTGCAGTCGAACAGGTTATGCAGCGGGCGCTGCGCTATTTGAAGTCTGGCTACTCCGTTCATTTGGAAGGCCCCACAGGTATTGGCAAAACCACTCTAGCAGTGCATTTGGCTAGCTGTCGGAAACGTCCCATGCAGCTGGTGGTGGGGGGACCCAACCTAGCTGTATCGGGACAGCAAGACTCCTGGCTAAAGCTGGCTTGTTTTGAGGGATGGACTCTGATATACGATGAGTTTAATCGTTCTCGTCCTGAGATGAATACAGTACTGTTGTCAGCCTTAGACGAGCGAATTTTATCAATAGCTGGCGAACACGGTGCGGAATATATCCCTATCCATCCAGAATTTCGAGTGATTTTCACGTCTAACCCTGAGGAATATTGCGGCACCTACAGTACCCAGAGTTCCTTACTCGATCGGTTGATTACAATGCGTTTACCAGAGCCTAATATTTTGGCTCAGCAGCAGCTTTTGGTGGAGTTAGCGGGCATTTCCTCTGAGGCTGCAGCTTTAGTGATTGGCATTGTGCAGCAATTTTTTCGGCAGGTATCTCCCGAGAGTCTGGCTAGCCTGCGTCCCAAGTTGATGATTGCTCAGGTATGCGATCGCGAAGGCATTCATATTTCAGCAGATAACGCCGAGTTTCGACAGATATGCCGCGATGTTTTGCTATCCCGGTCTTCACAATCAGCGGAAGATGCTAACGAGGTGCTGTGGGAGCTATTTAATCGGCTGTCGAGACCGGCACCTGTACTTGAGACCTATGTATCACATCGCCCCCTAGAACATGCCAGGCATTAAGCCGGTACTTCAATCTCTTGACTGCCAGCTAGACCAAAGGCGGTGTGTACAGCTTTGAGAGCTTCAATGCCGTCAGTTTCTGACACGACACAGCTGATCTTGATTTCTGAGGTAGCAATCATCTGAATATTGATGTTGCTATCAGCTAATGCCTGAAACATTTTGGCAGCAGTGCCGGGTTCAGTAATCATGCCAATACCCACGACGCTAACTTTAGCGATAGCCGTATCCACAACAATTTCACTACCGCCAAATTCGGCAGCCAGGGATTGAAGGACACCACTGGCAACATCGGCATCGGCTTGGGCGACCGTAAAGGCAATATCACGAGTTTGGCTGCCGTTGTATTGACGACAGCGTTGGGCCTGAATGATCATATCAACACTGATGCCGCGATCAGCCAGCACCTGGAATAATTTGGCCGCCATCCCCGGCTGATCTGGGACATGCCGTAGGGCTAGTCGGGCTTGATCACGATCTAGGGCCACACCCCTGACGGCAGGACCGGCAACGGTGGTCGGGTGATCCAAGCGAGCGGGGGATTGATTAAGATCAAAGGCATCACAAAGGGCCACAATGGTGCGATCGCAATCTTCCACTGCAATGGTGCAGCTCACCTTCACCTCTGAAGTCGCAATCATTTGAATATTTACCCCTGCCGCTGCCAGGGTAGAAAACATTTTGGCAGCTACCCCAGGGCGACCAATCATACCAGCCCCAGCAATACTTACCTTAGCAATTTGGGTATCCGTCACTAGAGCAACCGTATCTCCATCACCAAAGTCTCCTCGTAGAGCTGGAATCAGGGACGATACCACAGTCTCTGCCTGCGTCAAAACCTCCTTTTCGACCGTAAAGGCAATATCGTTGAAATTACCTTCATTAATAGATTGAATAATCAAATCAACGTTGAGCTGCTGCTGAGCAACCGTGCCAAACAATTGGGCTGCAATTCCAGGGCGATCTGGCACCCTCAACAGAGCCACCTTAGCTTGATCCACATCAAATTCAATCGCGTCTACCGGGTGGGCTAACTCCAGCCCCTCCAATGGACGGGGCCCACGATTAGGAGCCATTACCCGGGTGCCTGGATCTGCAGTCCAGCTAGAGCGCACCACCAGCATCACTCCATAGTTGCGAGCGATTTCCACCGCCCGTGGATGCAAAACCTTAGCCCCCAAACTTGCCAGCTCCAGCATTTCATCACAGGTAATCTCCGTCATCAGCTGAGCTGACGGCACTAGCCGAGGGTCTGTAGTTAAAATCCCTGGCACGTCCGTACAAATTTCACAAGCATCTGCCTGGAGAGCTGCCGCCAGTGCCACAGCTGACGTATCCGATCCCCCTCGACCCAGGGTAGTAATTTCCAGGTCTGGCGCATCGCTAATACCCTGAAAGCCTGCAACGACAACAACTTGCCCCTGATCTAAGTGACGTTTAACCCGTTCGGTCTCAATTCTTAAAATACGAGCATGGCTATGGCGTGCCTCTGTCACAATACCCACCTGAGCACCAGTCATTGAGACCGCCGCCTGCCCTAGCTCCTGAAGCGCCATTGTCAAAAGTGAAATCGATACTTGCTCCCCAGTTGAAAGCAGCATATCCATCTCCCTACGGCTGGGCTGGCTAGAAATCTGGTTGGCCAGTTTAACCAGGCTGTCGGTCGTTTTACCCATGGCTGATACCACTACCACCACCGAGTTACCTGCCTGCACAGTTGACTGCACCCGTTCGGCCACAGTCTGAATACGCTCAACACTACCGACGGATGTACCACCGTACTTTTGAACGATCAACGCCATAGTTCCTGTAACCTCTCAACCCCGAAAATAATTTTCCCCTTGGACAATCTTCCCCTGGAACAATCACAGGATTAAACCATCAGACTCCAGCTATCCGAATCCGTTTACCCGAAATATGGGTTCACTGAACTGCAACCCGGTAATACAGAGTACCAAGGGAAGGGCTCTCCTGAAGCGTACAGCTGCGAATCTAAATGCCATGTCGGCTTAGATGATAGAAAAAATCAGCATCGCCATGTAAATTTAATGACACATTGCGAAACATATTCGTAAGTAATCACATCATTGGATTTGGATACGAAAGTTGCCAGCATTTAAAGACCTTTATCCAAAAATAGGGGAAGGATGAAGAATATGAAATTTCTTTGTTCGCCAGCAGCTTCCTGGGTTGGTATGTGAACAAACTTTGAAGAAGATGTCTGTTTAAGCGCTCAACCCTGAGATAGACGATATAAGATTGTTAATCATACGTAATTATTTTTAATACTATGACAGCAGCCCTTTCCGGTCAGGCTCCAACGGCCCAAAAGACATCAGCTCAGCAAAATTCTCTACATCATGTGGTTATTGTCGGCGGTGGCTTTGCTGGCCTATACGCTGCCAAATCATTGGGTAATGCCCCGGTGAGGGTGACACTCATTGACAAGCGAAACTTTCATTTGTTCCAGCCTTTGCTCTATCAGGTCGCGACCGGTGGACTATCTGCGGGTGATATTTCCTCACCATTGCGTTCGGTGCTAAGTCGCCAAAAGAATGTCAAGGTGCTAATGGGTGAGGTGGTAGACATTGACCCCGATACCCAAAAGGTGACCCTTAAGCGCAATGAGGTAATTAACTACGACAGCCTCATTCTGGCAACGGGGTCCAGCCACCACTACTTTGGTAATGACCACTGGTCTGATATTGCTCCTGGCATGAAAACCATTGAAGATGCCCTGGAAGTGCGTCGCCGTATTTTCCTGGCATTTGAAGCAGCTGAGAAAGAGACTGACCCAGATCGTCGTAAGGCGCTGTTG
Organism: Cyanobacteria bacterium P01_F01_bin.13; assembly: GCA_039191365.1. Lineage (GTDB taxonomy): Bacteria > Cyanobacteriota > Cyanobacteriia > Phormidesmidales > Phormidesmidaceae > Leptothoe. Next base: position 21,514 of record JBCCXQ010000002.1, read on the forward strand.
ACCTTCTTGGTAGTCGGTGCTGGTCCCACTGGAGTAGAACTTGCTGGAGCTCTGGCTGAATTGGCTTACGAAACGATTAAGGATGACTTTACCGATATCAATCCTCAAGAAACCAAGATTATCTTGTTAGAGGGAATGGATCGGGTGTTGCCGCCCTACCCTGCCGATCTCTCAGTAGCGGCCAAGGCATCCCTGGAGAAATTAGGTGTGGAGGTACGTACTAAGTCCCTGGTTACTAATATTGATGGCGATACCGTCTCCATCAAGCACGATGGCACAGTGACTGACATGCAGGCCTGCACCGTTCTGTGGGCGGCGGGAATCAAGGCCTCCCCACTAGGTAAAGCTATTGCGGAGAAAACTGGTGCTGAGACCGACCGCATTGGTCGCGTTATTGTCGAGTCTGATTTAAGCGTGCCTAACTATCCAAATCTCTACATCGGTGGTGATTTGGCCCACTTTGCTCACCAGGGCGATGAGGGCAAGCCCCTACCGGGTACAGCAGCTGTAGCCATGGATATGGGCAGCTATTTGGCCAAAGCTATCAAGTCAAAGCTGGCCAAGAAGTCAGTTGCTGCCTTTAACCACAAGAGTAAGGGCAGTATGGCTGTGATTGGCCGCAACGAAGCGGTTGCTGACCTCAACTTTATGAAGCTGTCTGGCTTCCCTGCATGGTTCATTTGGATTTTTGTTCACATTTACTTCCTGATCGAGTTTGACAACAAGCTACTGGTATTACTCCAGTGGGGTTGGAACTATTTCACCTATCAGCGCGGTGCCCGTCTGATTACAGGGGATGACTCAATTCCAGCATTGTCTGAACAGGTGATGAACGAGATGGAAACAGAAATTGTCACCGTGAGTGATGGTGAAAAGAAAATGGTGAAGGCGTGACCATAATTCCGTAGGGGCGTTCCATGGAACGCCCCTACAACGGTTTCCGGCAATGATTTGGAAACGATAGAAGGCCAGGGCCATTGGTTCTGGCCTCTAGTTTTGCGTAGATGCCAAACGGTAAGGCCGCATTGACACCGTCATGGCCAAAGGGAAGATTCGCCACGATGGGAATACCCAAATCCCCCAGACGCTCTTGCAAAACTTCCAAGGCACTAAAGCTGGGAATGTTTTTCGGAGGCTCACACTGGCTAAAGCGGCCCAGAGCAATGCCTGCCACCTGGTCGAATTTGCCCAGCATACGCCAGTGGGTGAGCATGCGATCCAGCCGGTAGGGGGCTTCGGTAACATCTTCAAAGGCCAGAATTGCTCCGGTAAAGTCCGGTTCGTGGGGGGTGCCGAGCAGACAGGTAGCCACAGTGAGGTTAGCGGGGAGAAGTTTACCGGTGACGGTGCCGCTGACCCAGGTGTCCCCCGTAAGGGGGTCTAGGGTGTGATGTTCTAACCAATTAAATAACCGTTGGAGTGACCAGTCGGGTTCCTGGCCGATGGTGGTGAGTAGGGGGCCATGGACACCGCCGCTACTGTTGCCACTCCATAACAGGCTAGTGATATCGGAAAAACCAATCAGCCATTTATTGATGAGCTGTTTGTGACTATTTTGGGGCCACTGCCAGTTTTCCAATAGGCGGGTGCCACCATAGCCACCTCGAACGCAGAGAACCCCTTTGTACTTTGGGTTGGTGAGCGCTTCAATCAGTTGCTGCCGCCGCTGGTCGTCTGTTCCTGCCAGATAGCCCCAGCGCTTGTCGTAGATAGGGCTTAGTTCTATTTGATAGTCGAGATCGCACCACACCTGTAACCCCGCCTTAAATTTCTCCGTTTCCCGCAGGGCTCCACTGGGAGCAACGGCACAGAGCAAATCACCGGGAACGAGAGGAGCAGGCAAGGAATAGGCCATAGGAAAGTGCCATTAGCAAAATCAAACAGGATTTTTGATCATGCCATATTGATTCCCAAGACAGTTGCCCGATTCGCTATCAGAAGCGGCCCTATCTAAGGCTGTCTTTGCCATACGGTAATGGTTTCGTCTTGACTGCTGCTAACCAGGGTATAGCCATCAAAAGCGATCGCAACCACGCCCCACCCCTGGGTCAATTCTGAAACACACTGACCGCTGGACCCCCTATACACCCTGAGCAGATTGCCATCGGTACCCACCGCCAACAGCCGCGCATCCGGACTTAGCGCCAGGGCCGTCACACCATCCTCCAGGGTGCAAAGTCGGTCCAGTGCAGTCGGATTGTCCCCATGCCACACATCCACCTGGCCTTGGTCATTGCCAATAATCACATGATGACCGCCAGGATGGAGGGCTAGGGCAGAGCATTGGCGAATGGGTATCGTCTCTAACAGACGCAGCTCCTCTAAAGACCATAGCCGTAGGGTGCGATCTCGACTAATACTGGCCAGCCGGTGACCATTGGTGGCGATGCCAGCCACCCAATCCTGATGTTGGTTGAAGCAGTGGCGCTGAGTCAACGTCTCTAAATCCCAGAGAGTGATATGACCGGTGCCGTCGCTGACAATTAGATAAGGGGGTGCGATCGCTAAATCCGTCGGCTGTGGCTGACGTAAGGCTGGCCCCCGCTGGCCGCTGAGCAAATCCCACAGGGTTACGGTGCCATCGCTGCTAGCACTGTAAAGACTGGGGTGCTGGGGATGGAAAGCCAGAGCATGAATGCGATCTCGACCACTACCGAGGGCATAAAGTTCGTCATCGATTGCTAAATCACAAACAAAAACATCTCCCGTGTTAGTTCCAACAGCGAGTTTTTTCCCTTGAAGGGTTAGAGCTGTGGCGATGCTGTTGGTGGTGAATTGGTAGAGCGGTTGCCAGTGGACAGAGAGAGCAGAGGAGGCTGGAAGAGCAGAGGGGGCAGAGGAGGGGGAGAAAGTTTTAGGGGTCAGGGATTGCAAGGGGATAGATAGGGACGCTGGAGATGGGAGCAATGTGCGAGCTTTGTCCAGCAGGGATAGGACGGATGTTTTTTTGAGATCCCTAATGGCTTGGGCTGCACTGGTATAACGGTTTTCAAGGGAGCGTTCCAGCAGTTTTTGAAGCACAGTGTCGAGATTTTTAGGCAGGGGCTCTGCTATTAGGTCGAGCCAAATCCAACGATTATCAGCCACCGAGTAAAGATCAAAGGGGGATAGTCCCGTCATTAAATGGATAGCCACCAGACCCAGACTGTAGAGATCGCTAGCGTAGGTCAGTTTGCCTAGGGCCTGTTCGGGAGCCCCATAGGCCGCATCTCCGCCAGACACGCTGAGGGCAACCTTCTGTTTAGCCAGCCGTTGAGTAATGCGTAGATCGACGAGGATTGAGGGACGATGAACGCTATCCTGACGAATATTGGCAGGGCGAATATCGCCATGAATCAGGCGAAAACTGTGGAGGTGTTCTAAAACCCTTAACAGTGACAGCAGCCAGAGTTTGACTTGCCCTGGTGACCAAGGAGGTGGTTCCGTCTGGGTGAGGCGTGGATAGGAAATATATTCGAATGCTAGAAACTGTCCCTCTGATGTCTGCCACCCAACTACTAAAGCAGGCAGTTGGGGATGTTTGCCCACAGCCCGCAACCGTTGAATCAAAGCCTCCAGCGGTTCCTGGGGCTGATAAATTTGCTTAATAACAACAAGTTCGGGAGAGAAATTTGAAGCGGTAGCACGAGCGAGATAGGTTTGACCACTGCGCCCTTTGCCAAGACTCTCAACACGATCATAACGGCCCTTACCGTTACATGGTTCATCCTTCACGCTTTACGGTGGTGGGGCGTGCCCACCCTCCGAATCCATCGCCACATCATGTTGGTATCGCTTCACCAGGACGTAACCTGGCCCACTTACCCATATCCTTTTGAAAGCTGTCGCAACCGACCACATCATATTCAAAACCAAAATCCCCAGACTGGATAATCTGGTCACCCTCAACCTTAACCACGGGAGGGGTAATGTTGGCATTGATAGTAGGATTTTGAGCTTCAAAATCTGGGGTATCACTCAGGTGAGGCTGCCGGTGGTTGGCTTCAACCGCATGATAAGTAATGCAGCGATCGACATAATGGCAGTTGATACAAATACACATGGAAGGGGAAGTGTGTGATTAGGTCTAGATTGCCAATGGAGAAAGAAAGGGCAAAGGTATCGGATAAACTGGCGGGGGAAGGATAATGTCTAACGCTCAGTGGTTAAAGGTGATCACCTTTGGAGCACATGCTTTGCAACTACTTTAGCGTAGCTAAAATATGGGCAGGCAAATTTGTTTCAATTTGTGCGGTTGCCCATTAGTTTTAGAGAAAACCTATCAAAAGCCTAGAAATTAGGTGTAGAAATACGTGTTTACGGGCGACGCAATGTAGGAGAATTGTAAGCCGCACTACGTTTGGAGCTGCATCATTGAATTTTGTGTCGTCTATGGCGTCTGCCCTAATTCCGAAAACTTGGCCCTTTGATAGCCGCTTGCTGCCGGAGACGGCCTGCGTGGTAGGGGGTTCGGTTCGGGATGCGTTGCTGGAACGTCAGGCGGATTATTTAGATTTGGATTTTGTCTTACCGGATGGAGCAGTGGCGATCGCAAGTGCCATTGCCAGACGCTACCGGGTAGGCTTTGTAGTGCTAGATGCTGACAACCAAATTGCCAGGGCCGTATTTGACCAGGCCACCATCGACTTTGCGCAACAGGTGGGACCAACGCTGGAAACTGATCTGCAGCGGCGGGACTTTACTATTAATGCCATTGCCTACCATCCCCAAAGCGATCGCTTGATCGATCCCCTCAACGGTCTTGCCGATTTGCAGCAGCAAACCCTGCGCATGGTCAGCCGAGAAAACCTGGCTGAAGATCCGTTGCGATTGCTACGGGCCTACCGACAGGCCGCTCAGCTAGGATTTACCATTGACAGCAATACTCGCCGCACCATTCGTGAACTGGCTCCGTTACTGCGCAATATTGCTGCCGAGCGTATTCGCCACGAATTAGATGCCCTCTTGAGCCAACCCAATGGAGCCACCTGTTTTCGTATGGCCTGGCAGGATGGTCTATTTGACATCTGGCTACCCCACCTCACCACCGCCCATGCCGAACAGCTAGCGTCATTAGACAGTGCTTTAGCGAGTTTGCCAAAGGTACCAGGTTATCTGAGTCTGCTCCATGGCTGGAAAGATACGGTCCCAGCCGGCCACTATCGCAGCTGGGTTAAAGCAGCGCGATTATCGCGGTTACTGCCCCTGAATGAAGATGCCGCCAACCGTTGGCTAACCCGGCTAAAGTATAGCCGTAGTGAAGGTCAAGCCATTTTTAGGGTGCTCCAAACCCAGCCCTATTTAGACCAGATGGTACTGCAAGCAGGGTACTTGTCACGGTCGGATCAGTTTTTTCTATTTAAGGCAGCTGGCACTAGTTTTCCAGCGGTATCTTTGGTGGCGTTATCCCTGGGAATACCGACTGAAGCAGTCGTTGCCATGGTGGAGCGCTATCAAACAGCAAATGATCCCATTGCCCACCCCGCCCCTCTAGTGAGCGGCAAAGACCTGATGAGCTGGCTTAACCTGAAATCAGGTCCCCAAATCGGGCAATTGCTTAGCGCTATTGAAAATGCCCAGGCCAGCGGGCAGCTCACCAGTGCTGATGAGGCCTTGGCCTGGGCAAAGGATTGGTTTATTGAACAGAGCGAAAACAAATGTTGCTAATTGCCAGACCGGTCGGGTCTAACAATTAGCAACAGATTTTTTTACTTGTCTAAGTCAGCCCTTAATATTAGAGGTAGCCAGTTCTCGGTATTTGGCATCAAAATGGCCTGGAGCGAGCGGCTCAACGCTGGGCACTCAACGTTAAGGGCTTTGTCGTCGGCAAGGACTATTGCTTGGGGCTAACCGCCACATCGCCATCACCAACTCGAACGATAAATTCAGTGCTAGGACGCTTCGCCTTTGATTTCTTTTTGTCCTGCTCTTTGTTGCCACTGAGTAGAACAATCGACCCAGCGAGTGCTAACCCTAGAATCATTGACATATCCATATGACGATTCACCTCAGTAGAAAGCTAAGAATTACCACAGTCTTAGTCCCCACGATTCCATACGAAATTCCATGTTTTTTCGGATGGTTATTCACAATTGTCACGGGTTCTCGCTAAACTACCTCCGTAGTTGCACCGACCTTACGCCATAAGGGATAGAGCCTTATATTTTCTTAAGGATTAACCAGGAAATGTTGGTGCCTTTGGTATCGTTGATTACCACCGATGGTGCGTACCCCCACTCTGCGGTTTGATCGCGGCACGTTAATTTTGCATCCTCCACCCCGTGGTAAAGGGTGGATTGACCATGCCATATGGGATGACCGGATCGAACGATTTCGCATTCCAGCCCATTGCTATCGTCCGTTGCTAGAGGCGTTGCGTCGGGAGCAAATTGTCGTTAACGATCAGGCGTCTGATTTTACGGCGTTAGAATTGACACCGCAGCTAACGTTTAAGCCCTATCCTCATCAGAGTGAAGCGCTCCATGCCTGGCAGCAAAATCGGTGGCAGGGGGTGGTTGTGTTACCGACGGCAGCGGGCAAGACTTACCTGGCCCAGCTAGCCCTGGAGGCAATTCCCCGGAGTACGCTGATTACGGTCCCCACCCTGGATTTGATGCATCAGTGGTATGCCCATTTGGAAACCGCCTTTCCAGATTCGGATATCGGTTTGCTGGGTGGGGGCAGTCGCGATCGCAGCGATATATTAGTTGCCACCTACGATAGTGCCGCAATCCATGCTGAAAGTTTGGGCAACCGCTATGGGCTACTGGTGTGTGACGAATGCCACCATTTACCCAGTGACTTTAATCGAGTCATTGCTGAATATGCGATCGCACCCTACCGCCTGGGTCTAACCGCCACCCCCGATCGAGCCGATGGCCGCCATACCGATCTCGATCAGCTGCTAGGACCGATAGTCTATCGAAAAACAGCGGCTGAACTTTCGGGCCATGCTCTAGCCCCTTATCAGATTGTGCAGCTTAAAGTTTCTCTTTCTGAGTTAGAACGTCGTCGCTACGCCGAACTAATCCAACTGCGTAATTCCTTTTTGCAAGACTCCAGGATTTGGTTGAGCAGTCCTGAGGGTTGGAAACGGTTTGTTGCCGCCAGCGCCCGCTCCCAGGCCGGTCGTCGAGCCATGCTGGCCCATCGAGAGGCCAAAACCCTGGCCCTGGGGACTGCCGGAAAACTGCGCATACTGGAGGACCTGCTGGCACAGCACTATCCTGAACGCACTATTATTTTTACCAACGACAACGCCACGGTCTATAAAATCTCCCAAGATTTTCTGATTCCCGCCATTACACACCAAACCCCAGTCAAAGAACGCCGCGACGTGCTCCAAAGTTTTCGGACAGGGGCGTATAAAACTATCGTTGTTTCCCATGTGCTCAACGAAGGCGTGGACGTGCCAGAAGCCCGTATCGCCATCCTACTCTCAGGCAGTGGTTCTACCCGAGAATACATCCAGAGGCTAGGCAGAGTGCTGCGTAAAGGCGATGGCAACAAACTAGCCATCCTCTATGAAGTAATTGCCGAAGAAACCACAGAAGAGAATATCGCCCGTCGCCGCAAACAGACTCCCCATAGACCAAAACAAGATTCTAGTTATCCTATCAAACCCGTACAACTCCCCTTAGCAGCCGAGTCCGAACCTACTTGGCATTCTGATGATTTGCCCTATTGATTTGCCCTATTAACGTTGTCTCAGAAAATTTGACGTACAGGCGTTCCATGGAACGCCTCTCCAGCATCTACCTTCAGAATTTTAAGACTTGTTCTTTAGGCAACTATTTTGGCAGACGCCGTGATGATGGGATCGGCAGGTAAAACATCAATGGGTAGGGTAATCACAAATTCAGTCCCTTTTCCAAGTTTAGAGCGTACTCGAATATTACCCTGGTGCTGTTGAATGATTCTAAAACAGATGCCTAACCCTAACCCTGTTCCTTTACCCACCGGTTTTGTGGTAAAAAATGGATCAAAAATCTTTTTGCGGATCTCTCGGGGAATGCCGGGGCCATTATCACAGATGAGAATTTGAACATGATTCTTGTCAGTCATACGGGTAATAATCTTGAGCTTTTTGCGATCTCGATCAGCATCAGACAACGCATCCAAAGAATTGACAATGATATTAGTGAATACTTGATTCAACTGGGCAGGAAAGCATCGCACCAAGGGAAGATCACCATATTTCTTGACAACAGTCACCTCATGTTTGATGCGATTATTTAGGATTAGCAAGGTGCTATCAATGCCCTCATGAATATCAACATCTTTGACAGTGGCTTCATCCAGGCGAGAGAAATTACGTAACGACTTAACAATTTCATGCACTCGTTCCGCACCCAGGTTCATGGAGCCCAAGAGCTTATCTAAATCGTCCAGCAGGAAGTCAAGATCAATTTCTTCCTGTTTTTTTAGAATGGCTTCAGAAGTCTCTGGATACTCAGCTTGGTAGGTGTTAATTAAATCCAAGAGGTCTTGAAAATATTCTCTTAGCGGATCGATATTGCCTTGAACAAAGCTAATGGGGTTATTAATTTCGTGGGCAATGCCAGCAATCATTTGACCGAGGCTGGACATTTTTTCACTTTGAATCAGCTGTGCCTGGGTGGCTTTAAGTTCTTTTAGTGTATTAGATAGTTTTTTGGTCCGGATCTTTACTCGGGTTTCTAACGTTTGGGCGGATACTTCCAGTTCATTAGTATACTGACCCACCCACTCAATCAGCTGATTGACAGACAGGGCCAAAATACTAATATCGTCTTGGGTATAAGCGGGTGCCCGTAAATCAAAACGGTTCTCCCCAGCAACTTGTTGAGCGATTAGGGTAATATCCTGAATTGGTCTAGCGACTCTTTTGGCAATCCAGTAGCCCAGAATAGTTGTTAACCCAGCACCAACTAATCCCATTGTTAGCACCAATCCCCAAATTGCTTTAGTAGCTTGATTTAGAGAATTTTGAGAGACCAGCAATACCATATCAAATTGCTGATCTTTAAATCCTGCTAACTCAATTGAGTGGCTAAAAAACTCTTGGTTGTCGATGGTAATTGGCAGATGATCCTCAGGAATTGTCAGAGTTTTTGTTAAGTCCGCATCGTCTGGAAACGTTGAAGCAACAACTCGCCCCTCTGAAACAACAATAATTTGGTCCTGTGCAGAGCTATTAATTTGCTTTAGCAGCCCATCATTCAGGACGGTGCCTAAGAGAACACCGCCAATCACCCCATGCTGATTCTTAATAGGTGCTGCCCCCACCAGCATCGGTGGCCCCAGACTGCTCGTGCCCACAACCGTTGTTGTATCTGCCCCAGCCAAGAGTAGGTCATTGATCTCTTGAATCTTGAGGATACCCCCCTCTAGCGAAGGCTCCTTGACCTTGAAGAGCTGATGCTGGTCGCGATCAATCACCCCAATGGTATCTATCCCTAAACTACCTCTAAGGGGCAAGAGGGTCTGTTGTAACTGGAGTTGATTCTGATTGGCGGTTGCTTGCACAATCTGGTTTTGGATCGACAACAGTCGAGCATCTCGACTAAGCGCTTCTAATTGCTGATCGATCTCCCGTTTCACCAGGCTGGTTAACTGAGTGGCCTGAGTGTGGACATTCTGATCAAACTTGCTGATTAGGAAGAGCCCCAATGAGACCGTACCTGCCATCCAAAATCCCAAAAACATCAAAATAAACGGGACGCTAATTTTTAAGGGTAGCGACGCATTTTGATACTTCAGGAGAACACTTCGGCAATACACTAGGACCATGATTTACAGGACATTGAAAAGTCAGTCGATATTGATGGGAACATAACCGGTATCAGCCAGGACTTGCTGGCCGTCTGGACCCACCACAAACTCCAGAAATGACTGCAATGCTGCAGAAGGCTGTTGGTCGACAACCATGCCCAATGGCAGCGCCATCACATAGCTGCCTGACTGTATATTTTGAGCAGATGGAAACACTCCTGAAATACTCAGCACGTTTAGGGGTAAGGCATCTAGGCTATCTTCATAGGGAACAGCGGCGATACTAAATTCTGTAATGGCTGCGGTATCCAGTAGCTTGTCATCATCGGTAAAGACAATGGCTGTGGGCGCAACAGCCAAGTCATTCCCTAAGTAAGTTTGCCGCAGTATTTGTTTTTCATTCTCATCTTCAGCAAAGTCAAACAAAACAATATCTGCATCTGGGCCACCCAGTGCTTGCCAATTAGTGATCTGACCGCTATAAATGGCCCTGAGCTGATCGCTGGTGATGTCGCTAATATCGGCAACACTTTCATGGACTACCATTAGTAAAGGCGTTTTGACCAAGGGCACATAGGTGCGATCTCTAAGTTCGGCAGACGTTAGTGCCCGACTAACACCCCCAATATCAATAACATTACTCCGCACCGCCTGCAGACCTCCACTGGTCTGACTGGGCGAGGAAAACGTAAAGTTAGTTCCCTCGTTTTTAGCTTGATAGGCATCCGCTAAGCGCTGAAGTACTTCATAGGTTTCGGCCGAACCACCAATCTTGATATTGCCATCCGCCAGCTGTGTGGAAGCAGCGGGCATTTTGTTATTTGTACAGCCAGATAATAATAAGAGCAATAAACTGCCGGTAACGATGTCACGTATCACGGTTTTAGTTATGAGTATTTATATGGCATTGGTCACATTGGTTAGGAACAGTCCTATACCTAAACGCATTGAGTTATAACGCTAATGTGACGCACAAGCACCCAAATACGTTGGAGCCCTGCTATCACAGTTGAAGACTGAAGCTATTTCAAAGTTTCCGTAGCTCTGGCAGATGTTGTCCCCCCTTTAATAAACTTCGATAAGTCCAGCAGATCCGGATTCATGACTAGACTGCCACGCTACACTAGCTACTGATGTTTTGCATGAAACGATGGCTCTGCTGGCTCTACGGGATATAGGCAAAGATTTTGGTATCAAGGAAATTCTGCGGAATGCCAGCTTTAGCATCGAGGAAGGTGATCGCGTCGGGCTAATTGGCACTAATGGCTCTGGGAAATCGACACTGCTCAAGATGATTGCGGGGCTAGAACCCATTGACAGTGGAGAAATTTGGAAAAATGCCAGTAGCAAGATCGTCTATTTGCCGCAGCAACCCGATCTAGATGAAGAACGAACAGTACTAGAACAGGTGTTTGCCGATAGTGGCGATAGTATGGCCCTAGTGCGGGAATATGAGCTGATTTCCGCCAAGTTAGCGGATGCAACAGGGGTAGATACGGACCAACTGATGGCGATGCTATCGCGGGTATCCCAGCAGATTGATCAGGCTAATGCATGGGAACTGGAGACCCAGGCAAAGGTAGTGCTAAGCAAACTGGGAATTGAGGATTTTAATGTCAAAATTGGGACACTGTCGGGGGGCTATCGAAAACGAATTGCGATCGCAACGGCCTTGCTGGCTGAACCCGACCTGATCCTGATGGATGAGCCCACCAACCATTTAGATGCCCTATCGGTAGAATGGCTCCAGGACTACCTCGGCCGGTATCGCGGTGCCCTATTTTTGATCACCCACGACCGCTACTTCCTCGATCGGGTCACCAACCGCATCCTAGAAATTGACCGTGGAGATCTATACCCCTACTCAGGCAATTACAGCTACTACCTGGAAAAAAAAGCCGCTCAAGAGGACGCCGCCGTCAGCACCCAGAAAAAACATGCTGGTGTCCTGCGGCGAGAGCTAAAGTGGTTACAGCGTGGCGCTAAAGCCCGCAGCACGAAGCAAAAAGCTCGCATTGACCGCATCCGCGAGATGCAAAACACAGAATTTAAGCAGGCTCACGGATCGGTCGAAATTGCTACCGCCGGTCGTCGTATCGGTAAAAAGGTCATCGAGCTGGAAAATGTCACCAAAGGCTACGATGGCCGTATTCTGATCAAAGACTTTTCCTATTTATTTACCCCAGACGATCGCATTGGCATCATTGGCCCTAACGGTGTAGGCAAATCAACACTGATGAACATCATCACCGGTCGGGAACAGCCCGATGATGGCACCGTAGAGATTGGCTCTACGATTCACATCGGCTACTTTGACCAGTATTCAGACGATGTAAATATCAATGAAAATCAGCGAGTCATCGACTATTTGAAGGACGTGGCGGAGCTAGTCACCACTGCCGATGGAACGGTGATTACGGCGTCTAAAATGTTGGAACGGTTTCTCTTCCCACCGGATCAGCAGTATGCCCCTATTCATAAGCTCTCTGGTGGCGAACGTCGTCGCTTATTTTTGTTGCGGGTACTTATGCAGGCTCCTAACGTCCTGATTCTAGACGAGCCGACAAATGATTTAGATGTGCAAACACTTTCAATCCTAGAAGAATATCTCGAAGAGTTTAATGGCTGTGTGATTGTGGTTTCCCACGACCGTTATTTTCTAGATCGCACAGTCGAAACAATTTTCTCATTTGAAGGGTTAGGCAACCTCAAACAGTATCCCGGCAACTACTCAGTTTACCTAGACTACAAAGAAAAGACTGAACAAGAAGAGAAAATCAAACAAGAAACCACTCCAAAATCCCCAAAAACTCAAACTTCAAAACTTAAAACCCAAAACTCCTCTAAACCAAAGAAAGCCTCCTACAAAGAAAAGCGCGAATATGCTTCCTTAGAAGAGAAAATTCCGGCACTGGAAGCAGAAAAAGAGACCCTGGAAAAACAGCTCTACACCAATCCTCCCAGCGACTATAACGAAATGCAGGTCCTATCCCAACGATTGGCAGATCTGACCACAGAAATCGATACGGCAACGGAGCGATGGATGGAACTAGCAGAGCTTATGGAGTAGATGTTCAATTACGTTTCAAAAACTCTACCTGGGGCACTAAAGGATCGCTAACAACTCCGACACCTTCATACCCCCAGCGGTCCATCATTTGCTTCAGCTGAGGTCCACTGATAGGTTCCACGGCAAAACGATTGGCTACTTCAGCCGCGTGGTGATTAACATAGCTAAGGGCTTCATAATCAGCGTTAAACAACATCAAAAAGCCTTTGGACTCCTCAGTGTTTCTAGGCTTAGCGGCTAGATATTGTCCGTCGTGGGTAGAGCGTAGTAAATAATAGGACTTGGTGAACATGGACCGAAAATAGCGTTATTTCTCAATAGTAATGGGTGCCATCGATTATTGAGTAACTATAGTAATTCAGGAATATCCATGATCCTGCCTAACCTGACAAATGCTGTATGTGCAAAGCTATAAAATTCAACTAAAACCGACCTGATTAACAAATTTGAAGGCAAGCGATTTAGCACATCCGATGTCAAGAACGGCAAGCCTTCTCCTAATATTTATCTGCATGCAGCCACAGCCATGGGCAATATATCTCTGGATAAATGCCTGATGATTGAAGATAGCCCTCTGGGAGTGCAGGGAGGCGTTGCCGCTGGGATGACGGTCTTTGGATATTGTGAACTGATGAAAGCACATCGGCTCAGTGAGGCGGGTGCTCATCATGTTTTTAGAGATATGGGCAATCTTGCCGAGGAGATTGCCTCTTATCAAAATAAAGTCTCGTAAATAAAGTCTCGTAGTTGTATTCTCAATCTAAAATTCAGACAATTCTCATATGGGCTAATCATAATAAATGCAGTCTGTTACAGTTTGCTGATGGAGGCTAAGCCCCACCTTTTATCATGTCAACCCAACGCCCTCCATCATCATCACGTCGTGGCTTACTAAAATATCTGGGACTTTTAACCGGTGCAGTTGCTTTACCCCCCACCCTAAAAACCTTTGGGGCGCAGCAGTCATCAATTCCAGCACAGCCTGCTTTACCATCAGAGCAACCATCAAGCCAACCATTAAACCTTGTTACTCCACTGGCGGCCGCTGGCCTTAATCCCCATCGTGTTGTTTTGGTAAAAACCACTGACCGAGCCAGCGGCATCCGTCAAGCCATAGAACTGCTGCAACCACCCAGCTTTAACAACAAGCGAGTATTTATCAAGCCCAACTACAACACAGGCGATCCGGCTCCAGCGGCTACCCATCCCGTTGTATTGGAAACTCTAGTACAAACAATTCAGGAGGCTGGGGCCAGCAGCATTACCGTTGGTGACCGCTCAGGGATGGCCGAGACTCGCCAGGCAATGGCCCAGATGCAAGTATTTAACCTGGCTCAACGCTATGGCTTTAATACCCTGGTGTTTGATGAACTGAATCGAGACGATTGGCAATACTTTGATGCGGCAGGCACTAACTGGTCCCATGGATTTGCAGTAGCTCGTCCTGTACTTAACGCCGATGCCATCGTCAATGTTTGCTGTCTTAAGACCCATCGCTTTGGGGGACACTTTACCCTCTCACTCAAAAACACCATCGGCATGGTGGCTCGTTATGTGCCAGGAGACGGCCATGACTATATGCGTGAGTTACACCGCTCCGCTAACCAGCGGCTAATGATTGCTGAAGTTAATAAAGCCTATCGTCCCTCACTGGTAATTATCGACGGTGTAGATGCCTTTGTGGGCGGCGGACCCGAGCAGGGACAGCGGGTGCAAGCTGGAGTGATTTTGGCCAGCACTGACCGCATAGCCATTGACACCGTAGGCATTGCCCTCTTGCGAAAATTAGGCACAACTCGTGAGGTCTCTAGGGGGTCTATCTGGAGCCAGACTCAAATTCGTCGGGCTGCTGATTTGGGCCTGGGGGCAGCCACCGCAGCACAGGTAGAATTTGTCACAGCCGACAGGGCCAGTGCTCAAATGGCTGATGAGGTACGCCAGTTTTTAAGCTAGCGACTATTGGGTGCTGCTCCCCTGTATGGTTCCATTCCTAACAGCTCAATTCATTCTTTAACTTAGCAATCGTGTGTTGTCTTCCCAGACAATATTAGATATCCTAAAAAAGACCGATCGGTCTTTTTATTGATTCATCGATATCTAAAAGCGATGTCTAAAGCCCAAGCGACCAAAGAACACATCATCCAACAGGCCGCCGATGTATTTAATCAACGGGGCTATGCTGGCGCATCGATGGCCGATATTATGCGGGCAACTGGCTTGAAAAAAGGCGGTATCTATAACCACTTCAACAGTAAAGATGAGTTGGCACTGGCTGCCTTTGACTTTGCGGTGGGGTTGATGGTGGAGAACTATAGAGCCGCTTTACGGGGTAAGCGTCATTCTGTATCACGGCTTAAGGCCATCATCGACACCTTTTGTACTTTGATTGATTCCCCTCCAGTCAAAGGAGGCTGCCCCCTGTTGAATACGGCGATTGATAGTGATGATACTCATCCTGATTTGTGTGATCGCACCCGACAAGCCATGGATACCTGGCGTGCCATGATTTACAAAATCATCACCCTGGGCATCAAACACCAAGAAATCGACCCGTCACTCAATGCCGACAGGGCCACCACTGTCCTGATTGCCAACCTGGAGGGAGCCTTAATGATGAGCCAGCTATATAACGATAAAACCCACCTACTCTGGGTTAAACAGCACCTGTTTGACTATCTTGAATCAATCCAAATCAAACAGGCCCCGTCAAATCATTAAAGACGTCTAATGTTAACCTTCTACTATCATCCACTATCCCCTATTGCTCGACAGGTATGGCTGGCACTACTAGAAAAAGATATTTCCTTTGAACCCGTAATTGTTGATCTCAGTAATCGTGAACAATTTCAGCCTGGTTTCTTAGCCCTCAGTCCTTTTCACCATGTACCGGTTATTCTTGAAGACGGCTTTCGAGTAATTGAATCTATTGCTATTTTGGACTATCTGGAAAGTCAATATCCCACGCCATCCCTGTTACCAAAATCTAATCGGGAACGAACAATCATGAGAATGATTCAAATGGTGACTGTTAATGAATTGGTTCCAAAACTACCAAAACTTATCAATACAGAGCATGTACCTCTGACGAAGAATATACAAAACGACATAGACACTGCTTTAACATTTCTAAACAGCCATCTAGGTGATGGGGCCTATTTTGGCGGTGATTGCCTATCCCTTGCAGATATCATTGTTGGAGCCACGGTTCCCCTATTCTGCAGACTGGGTCTAGACATTTCACCCTATGCTGCTCTTAATCAATGGCACACTCAGATTACGGCCCGCCCGACATGGCAAGGAACACACCCCAACGATGCCGACTTTAACCAGTGGAAAACCTGGATTCAGAGATGGATTCAAGTGATGGCTAAGCGACAAACCCAACAGAAAAAACCTCGCTAAACTCATTAAAGTTGCTAATGCTCACACTCGGCGAATGATTGTTATTCATCCGTATAAACTAATCTGGCCTCAGGAGTTTGAAGCGATTAAAATGTCACTCTCAGAGATTTTAGGAGCATTGGCCCTGCATATTGATCATATTGGTTCTACATCAGTCCCCGGTTTAGGGGCCAAGGATATTATTGACGTTCAAATTACAGTGCGATCGCTCACCTCTGATATCTCAGAACGACTGACCGAAGCAGGCTATCAGCATTTAGCGTCTATCACCCATGACCATGTCCCTCTGGGGGCAGACAACACCCCTCAACTATGGGAGAAACAATTATTTCGCCAACCGCCTGATCAGCGACGAGCTAACATCCATGTGAGGGTAGACGGCAACCCGAACCAGCGATATGCTCTGCTATTCCGCGATTATCTCCGCCACCATCCAAACTCGGCCAAATCCATCGAACTGATCAAACGTGAAATTACCAAGCGTCACGCCGATGATATCGATGCTTACTATGACATCAAAGACCCTATTTACGACCTAATTTGGGAGGCCGCTTTAGCCTGGTCTAATGGCAAAAATCAACGTTGAGAATGTCCATAGTATTGGTCCTATCAATCAGGCTAGAGCATATCTTTCTTACAAAGTTCTTTATAGAGTAAAAGACAGCTCTGCTGAATTATTTGCGCACATTTTTGATAGGCCTGCAGTATTTCATTAAGTTGGCCACCACTGGGCTTCGACAGATGTTTCCATAACAGACAAATAAAATTTTCATCCTGATTGTGTATCTTTCTTCCTGAATTAGATAGATCTAGCCAGTCCGTTTAAAGATAAACAACTGCTGAAAACTGATGATCTAACCCAATGATTTAAACAGAATGGATAAATAGATTTGCTGGACCAAAAAGGAAAGGTGAGGAAGCAACGTTGATTTTTAATCGAGTAATTGATACGGCATATAATTGACCTCTATAAAGAGAGATATATTGTTAACGAATGTATCAGCTAATTATGAGATATTTATTACCTAATTCATCAAGCCATTCTATTCGTTTAGTTAAGCGATTGTCTTTACTCGTTGGAGCACTTAGCGCTTTAACCTTGTTTACTGGTTGCCGCAATGTTGCAAACAACGATGCCTCTTTAGTCAGTTCAGATAAGGTTGTCCGCTCAGCCTACGCCAGTTTGGAGGAGCTGTTCCAAACTGAAATCATTAATATCGGCCTAGAACAGCTAGGTTACACACCTCTTACTGGCTCAGAACTTGAATACGATGTTATTCATCAAGCAATTGGTCGTAACTATTTAGACTACACAGCCGTCCATTGGTATCCAATTCACAAAGATTTCTTCGAAGAGAATGGTGGTCACACAACGTTCAAACGATTGGAACCTGTAGTTGAGAATGCCCTTCAGGGATATCTAATTGATAAGAGAACAGCAACTGAGAACAATATCAATGGTCTACCAGATCTTCAAGATCCAGAAATTGCTAGACTATTTGATACCGATGGTAATGGTAAAGCGAATCTAATTGGTTGCCCTCACGGTTGGGCATGTCGGGGAGTAATTGAATCTCATTTAGACGGTCATAATCTGCGTGACACCGTAGAACAAGACAGCCATGATTATAATGCTTCTATGGCGAAAGTCATCAAACGCTATGAAGCGGGTGAACCAGTGCTATATTTCACATGGACTCCCCTATGGGTTAGCAGCGTTTTAGAGCCTGATCAAGATGTTGTTTGGTTAGATGTCCCCCCCCTTGGTCCAGAGCAAAATGCATCTATAGTTGATGGCAAAAATCTTGGATTTGAAATTAATCATATTCATATTTTGGCAAGCCGTGACTTTTTGAAAGAGAATTCAGACATTGCTCAATGGTTTGAAGTAGTTAATATTCCTATCACAGATGTCAGCTTACAAAATCAACGTATGCGAGATGGAGAGAACAGTCCTAAGGATATTCGTCACCATGCAGAAGAATGGGTTCGTAATAACCAAGGCACTTTTGACAATTGGCTAGAGGATGCTAAACGGGCCGCAAAGAAATAAGTCAGTCAATTCAATTCCTGATGTATTATGGCGTTTGGTACTATAAGTGCTTAGTTTTGAGTTGGTCTTGACTCAAAACTAAGCACCTGACAATGATGTACGCTCTAGTTTGCCAAGCATCCCATCTTCTTATCTGTCAACGGCCAAGTTTTTACCAAACCATCATAACCACCACTGGCTAATACAGTTCCTTGTTGGTTAAAGGCAAGACCATAAACAAACCCAGAATGCCCGCGCAGGGTACAGTGTTCTGTGGCTTGTTGCCAGTTCCATACCTTAATAGTTTCATCAAAACTACTGCTCACTAAGGTTTCTCCATCGGCGCTAAACGCGACATTGGAAACAACAAAATCATGCCCACTTAACGTTTGTTCGGTAGCGCCTGTTGCTAGATTCCAAATTTGTACATTGGCATCATAGCTGCTGCTAGCAATATATTTACCATCGGGACTCACAGCAACACTTGTTATTCGATCTGTTCCGGACTTATAGGTGCGTACGGACTTTTCGGTTGCAACATCCCAGAGGGCAACAACACCATCTTGATCGCCGCTGACTAATTCCTGAGAATTCGTTAGAGAAAAAGCCAAACTGTTAATCGGCGCGCCAGACTCTAACAAGGTGGTATCTTCAAGTCTTTTCTCAAGATCCCATAGACGAATGGTCCCATTACTACTACCACTCGCTATGAGAGAGTTATCAGCATTAACTGCTAAACTCAAAACTCTACCAGAACGCCCTGAAAAGCGATGTTCTTCTAAACCAGTCTTAGTGTTCCAGATAATGATGTCACCATCACCACCCCCTGTGATCAAATATCGTCCATTAGGTGTGAACACCACACTATTCACTCGTCCTGCATGGTTAAGCGTCCGCTGTACCTTACCCGTATTCAGATCCCACAGCTTAACCGTCTGATCATAGCTACCACTTGCTAACAGATAAGAATCTGGATGTATTGCAACGCTTAGGACAGTCGCTGCATGCTGGGCTAAGGAACGTTGTGCTGGCGTTGGCGCTGTTGTTGATGACTCGTCTAGTGTTTTTACTTGAGAGGTATTCGAGTTTAGATTAAGGCTATTTACAATAATTGCAAACGTTGCACCAATTATTCCAAGCGCCACTAAAACCATAATGGATGGGGCCAGGATTTGATTTCTTTGAACCATTATTTCTATTTCAATTCAACAGTAATGGGAAACAGAAATTCCCATTGAAAAGACATAATTTTTAAGAGTAGATAGTTGCCTTGAAAGAAATGCCGTTGCTGAATTAGAGAATGAACCGATCTGACAAAAATGCAATTAATCAGAATTTCTCAAATGAAATCATCCCGAGGATCAGCAACGCTAAAGAAACTAATAGGATTTTTTGCACC
Source organism: Cyanobacteria bacterium P01_F01_bin.13 (assembly GCA_039191365.1). Lineage (GTDB taxonomy): Bacteria > Cyanobacteriota > Cyanobacteriia > Phormidesmidales > Phormidesmidaceae > Leptothoe. The sequence continues at coordinate 41,149 of JBCCXQ010000002.1, forward strand.
GTGATATTTTAGCCTACCTTGTTTTATCTTGAACAAGTGCATCAATGGTCATCTCTTCATACTTTTCAAATGGTTGATGAATCCAGGGATTGGTTTCTAGATAGTCAACATAGTAGTCAGGCTTTACGATTGAGCAGGCTTTGTACCAAAGTACAGCGGTTTTGATTTCGTCAATGTAGAACCCATATCGATGTTGTAACCAGCGAATGCTACGTTCTAAACTTTGACCTGAATCCACTAAGTCATCCACTAACAGCACATGGGTGCCAAGATTTGCTGTGGTCATACTCAAGTCCCTAGAAAAGGTGATTGATCCTCGGGTACGGTTACCTTCGCCACCATAGGAAGAAGTGGAGAGAATTGCCAACGGCTGATCATAAATCCGGCAGAGGATATCTCCAATTCGTAGACCGCCTTTAGCAAGACAGACAATTTGGTTAAACTGCCAACCTGACTGATGGATTGCGATCGCTAAATTTTCAATGGCCTGGTAATAGTCTGGCCAAGAAACATACAAATCGGTGGCAGAAGACTGAGGAGCTGCTAGATCAAACGATACAGACATGGGCAAGGTTAAATGAGGGATACACCAATGGGGCAAAATTTGACACAGAAGACTTTTCGTAAGTCCTAAGCTAGACCATGGGGCATACAGCTGTTCTAGTGTGACGCTTAGTGTGACGGTACAGTCACTATTGAGCCTTATTCTACAGATGATTTAATAAATTCGGCGGCGTTGCTGGGTCACGGAAAGCTTTAATCTAGAAAGTCCTGACAAATACAACTCGCGCAGCTTAACTTCACCAATCAGCAACGGCATACTTTTACTAATCTCCTACCCTATGGACACTTCAGGTAAACCACAATCCCCGCCAAAATTAACCTTGTCCACAAAGCTGGCCTACGGTGCCGGGGATATGGGAGCCGGTTTAACATCTAATCTGCTGGCATTTTCATTTTTGATTTTCCTAACCAACGTTGCTGGGTTAGATCCGCTGGTAGCAGGAACAGTCCTCCTAATTGGCAAGATTTGGGATGCGGTGAATGATCCAATCGTGGGCATGCTTAGCGATCGCACCCGTACCCGCTGGGGACGGCGCTACCCCTGGATTGTCCTCACAGGTCTACCCTTTGGCATAACGTTTTTACTGAACTGGATAGTACCCGAATTCGCCAATCAAACCGTACTGTTTTGGTACTACGTCGTTGTATCCATTGTGTTTCAAATATTTTTTACCACAACAAATTTACCCTACTCCACTCTAACCGCTGAAATGACGGAGGATTACGACGCGCGTACTGAACTGACATCATTTCGACTGTCATTTTCCTTAGCCGGTGCTGTCTTGATCTTGGCCCTGGGTTTTGTGGTGAGTACTCTGGTGCCAGATCCCCGGCAACAATACCAAATCCTCGGCGCACTGGGCGGCGGCATATCGATTGTCACGATTTACTGGTGTGTGCTAGGCACCTTTCGCCATTCTCAACAACAGGCTGCCTATCGTGGCGAAACTCTCAACCACACCAAGCCTGAAAATGATGACTCATTTCTACAGCAGATCAAAATTGTTTTTAGTAATCGTCCTTTCCTATTTGTGGTAGGAATTTATCTGTTTTCGTGGTTGGCCCTACAAATTACAGCCGCCATTATTCCTTTCTATGTCACGTTTTGGATGGGTGCGGACGATTACTTTCTAGCCGCCCTGCTAGTCCAAGGAACAGCCATCATTATGATGTTTCTCTGCAATCTGCTGGCCAAGCAGATTGGTAAAAAGGGACTCTATTTTCTAGGTGGTGGCGTCTGGATTCTGGTACAACTCGCCCTGTTTTTTCTCCAACCGGGACAGCTACCTGCAATGTATTTGCTGTGCATTATTGCTAGCTTTGGTGTGGCCACAGCCTATGTGGTGCCGTGGTCAATTTTGCCAGATGTGATCGAGCTAAACGAACTTAAAACTGGACAGCGGAGCGAAGGAGCTTTTTATGCCTTTATGACTCTCCTGCAAAAAATAGGTCTGGCTGTAGGCATTTTTCTTGTGAGCTTAGCCTTAGAAACATCGGGTTTTAACAAAGATGTCGCCACCCAGTCCGAGTCCGCCCTGTTAGCAATTCGGTTTTTTATGGGCCCTGTTCCCCTTGCCTTAGTGATTGGCGGTATGGTGTTGACCTACTTCTACCCAATTACCAAAGCCACCCATGCAGAAACCTTACTCAAGCTTGTTGAACGTCGTAAACAAGCTCAATCATAAATCTCTTCTACAGGTAAGATCTATACGTGACTCACACCAACTTCGGACCGCCCCACCGTAGCCAGTTCTGTACTGAGATAGTGCCGCGTCAGGTCCAAGAATGCTCTAGCCCGATTTATATGCTGTTTCGCATCAACCAAAGTGGCTTTCTCTCCATGGGCATAGTCCGCTCTAAACTTAGCCTCTAGGCCATCGTTTAAATAACTACCGTAGGGTTGAAACAGGGGGCTTTGGTCTGAAAATTTCTCTGCAAACAAGCTATTGACAGCCTCATGTTGAGTAGGTATTGTCGTTGCTTGCTCTAGCAAAAGTGCTTCGGCCAGGTACAGCATGGCGTAGTAAGCACGAGAAATAGAAATATCGTAAAAGTGACTATGGGCCAGTAGCTGAGCGGCTTTAATGTTTTCCTTCGCATTGAGAAGGCGCTGCTTCTGCTCAGACTTCATGAACAAGAACTCCGAAACACTTAAAAATATCCGTCCCAGCGGACATTAAAGCACAAATCGACACCGATACTGCAGCCATATTTAAGTATATGGAATGTCGGCAATTGAACTTTTGAACATTTTCAGATGTTTTAAGCAATCTGACACCCTGCCATTAAAACGACCTGGATCCCCAGTGGTGCATTTTTCAGCAGCATCTTTACAGAAATATATGACCCAGTTTTTGCACTGTCGTTAATATCATGCGATAGAGGAAATTTTATGTTAGATGTGATCTTGTGAAATCATATAAAACGGCAAGGTGAATAGCGTAAACCTGGTGGGAACCAGTCTCCAAAACGGCAAATATATCATTGAGGATGAACTGGGACGCGGCGGTTTTGGCGTCACCTATAAGGCTGTGCGCCATCCGCTTAATCAGGTGGTAGTCATTAAGACTCTACGTTGGTCAGATCATGATTCAGCCGAACAGCTTCAAAAGTTTCAAGCAGAGGCCCGTCGTTTAGCCCAGTGCCAGCATCCTAATATCGTCAATGTGACGGATTTTTTTATTGAGGCGGAGCGACCTTATCTGGTGATGGATTTTATTCCAGGACAGCCGCTCTCTGCTCTGATTTTTCCCAATCATCCTTTACCTGAAGATTTGGCACTGCAGTATATTCGACAGATTGCCAGTGCCCTGCAGACGGTCCATGGTCAGGGATTACTCCATCGGGATGTTAAGCCTCAAAACATCATGATCAATGATGGCAGTGCCATCTTGATCGATTTTGGTATTGCCCGAGAGCTGGCCAGTGGTCAAACTCAAACCCATACGAATCTGGTCTCTGAAGGCTATGCTCCCCTGGAGCAATATCTACCCAAGGCACGACGCTCAGCTGCATCGGATGTGTATGGTCTGGCAGCTACTCTATATTCTGCGGTGACAGGTCAAGTGCCGACTGCCTCTGTGCTGCGATCACACGAACCCCTCAAACCACCGCGACAGCTCAATCCTCGCTTGAGCTCCACCATGGAACAGGCCATCCTCCAAGGTATGGCCCTAGAGCTAGCTCAGCGCCCCCAGTCAATCGCTACCTGGATGAAGCTGTTGTCTACATCTACAAAGCGCTCCCTACAGGCCGCCGACCCAGTAAGCACCCAAGCGACCCAGATTGTTGCCCCTAGAACGCCTTCGGGATATGCCTTGGATGAGGATGGCACCCAAGTTCCTGTCCAACCGCCCTTACCCCCATCAACCCGCACAACCACCCAACGATCCAAAGGACCAGGCCTATTCAAAACGTTGTTTTCACTCATTTTGCTAGGACTCCTTACTGGTCTGGGATTTGTTGGCTATCGCACCTACGTAGCTGTGCGTCAGGGTATCGCCAATCTCAGAGAGAAAACGGCAGATCTACCTGAGGTGTCCATACCGGAAGTGACCCTGCCGGAGTTGGGGGACCTGCTGCCAGATGCTCCCAGCACTCCTGTGGAGGTTGGCACCGACGCGATAGTAGATGTTGAACCGATTGATGAGCCTGCGGTAGATCTAGCAAATCCGCCCCTGGTGTTAAGCAACAGCGGTAGTCCGACGGCCCCTGGTGGTGGCGGTGGTGGTATCGTTCCTGTTCCTGGCTTTGCTCCTGGCACCACCGCAACGGCCATTGCTAATCGTCTAGGGGAACCGACGCGGCAATCTGTTTCACCATCTGCTACCACCGCAGTGTACGAACTTGACCCCAATCGGGCCACCGTCGCTTATATTTATGACGCTGCTGGCAATACGGTACAGCAGGCGGAAGCGGCGTTTGCTCCATCCTATGATCGATTGATCATGCGAGTGGCGCTGACGGGTATGCTTAACGGCCAATCGACTCGGGAGATTGAAACCGGTTTAGAACAGGTGCGCACTGGCCAAATCGATCAATACCCATTTGAGCAAAATGGTCTCAGCGGTAGCATCGAGCGCAATGACAATGGATTTATCCACATCTACGTCCGTTAGAGGCTGGCTTAAGGCCATAGTCCATCATCAGTAAACATCACACAGTAGATGTCGATGAGCTCCTTGAAGATTTCGACTACATCCTCTATACCTGACGCAGAACAACAAAGCTCAAGGACTCGTATTTTTGAAAAATTGAAGCGGTCATACCTAGAGACAAGTCTAGCAACTAGAAAATCGATGCAAAAATACCCCTTGTGGGTACTGTCAAAAATCTCTTCTTAAGTTAAAGATTTCTATTTCTCCTATGTCCATTTTACGAAGTGTCATAAGGAAAACAGAATCAAAAAACAACTTTTATACGATCATTGACAACGCTTCAACGCATCTTCCGCAATATGTATACTCCTAAACAAGGAAAAGTCCTTTGTGACGGTGAGCCCAAATATCTCGTTACAATGGGCGGTAAAACATTTTCTCTGGATAAGTGGTGGACCTATCAGGATGATTCAGGACGACATTGGGTAGTCCCTAAAGGGTTCGTCTACGATCTAGCAAGTATTCCTCGTTGGATCTGGTGGATTCAGTGGGGACCTTGGAATAACGGTGCTGTAATCCATGACTTTGCCTATTCCTTTGGTCATGTATTTTTAGTTAAAAACGGTCAGCTCCAAAAACAAGCGATGTCCAAAAAAGAGGCAGATGACTTATTTGCGGATGTCACATACACGACTGCTATTCAGTTCGAACAAAAGACCGCTCCCATGCGGCGAATTCGTCTCATGCACCTCGCTGTTTCCTTGATTGGTCGAGGCTTTTGGGCAAAAAGCAAAGAATGTCAGAAAAAACTCTCGTACGGCAAACCCTTAGATGAGCTACAAATAGCGTATGCATCCTATACGTCTTCAGAGTATGCCCGTAAGCCTGAGGATATCGCGTCTTCAACCTGACAACACTTAGCCCGTCAGAAGCACTGACAGTATGAGCAGGTCTGCGGATTTTGAACGGCAAACCTGACAATCCTATGTACTAATATGCATCAGGACATAGGATTGTCATCGCCTTATTCTTGTTCCATATTGAAAATAAACGGCACCTGACCGCCTTTATCACCCATTACCAACACCCTGGGCATCTTGGATCCACCAGCTTTCCAGGCTTCAATCGCTTCTTTCTCCAGCACCAGCTCCCCCCCCTGGGCCTTGAGGGTTTCTGCCAACAGACGCTGGGCTTCAGCACGACCTTTAGCGCGGTTGATTTCCGCCTGGGCTTCCTGTTCAGCCTGCTGGGCTACATACACCGCCCGACGGGCACTTTGCTCAGCAATTTGCTTTTCTTCCACCGCCCGAGCAAATTCATCCGAAAATGACAGATCGACAACACTGGTGTCCAGAATAATGATGCCGTACTTCTCCAGGCGGCTACTAAGGGCATCGTCAAAGTCTTCTTTTAGCTTAGTCCGCTGGGTAATCGCTTCTTCCACCGTACGGCGAGCCGCTGCAATCTTAAAAGACTCTTGAGTTTGGGGGGCAATGATTTTAGTAACCACATTGGCCAACGTGCCCTGCTTTCGACGGATTTCGACAATGTTGCTGGGGTCCAGTCGAAAGTTGATGGCAAATCTGGCGCGGAGATCCTGCAGGTCCTTGGTAGAGCTTTCAGCAGGAACTTCAAATTTTTGAACCGTAACATCGTAAATATCGACGAAGGACACCAGCGGTGGCTTGATGTGGACCCCCTCTAACAAAGGCGCATTTTGGGCCTTTCCTAATATGCTCAAAACACCGGCCTGACCGGGGTTGATAATAACCAAAGTGCTGGTCAAAATCAGGCCAATAACAATGGCCGAAAGTGCGATCGCAGCTGGCTGCCAGCTACCCGTCCGAACACTCAAAATCAGTTCCTCCAAATGTGATGATAAAAACCGTCTAGGTGAAAATATTCTTTCCTCAAAGTATCCTAACCTTCTGGCAATCCCGTGACCACTCCATGGCCATTAATAACTGTGCCAATCCGATAAGCTGGCCGAAAATGCGCGAGGGCTGCATCAGCCTGATCCGCAGGCACTACCACTACAAAACCAATGCCCATATTGAAAGTCTTAAACATTTCTGCAATCGCCACACTACCAGCAGCCTGCAACCACCTAAAGATTGGCAATATCGGCCAGCTATCCGCCTCTATATATATAGACTGATTTTCACCCAAGCACCGGGGTAAATTTTCATGGAAACCACCACCGGTAATGTGCACCATAGCGTGAATTTCCAGCCCATCCCTAATAGCTGCAAGCACGGGTTTCACGTAGAGCTGCGTAGGTGCCAACAACACCTCCCCCAGGGATTGACCTGCCAATAATCGGGGGCATTCATCCCAGCTGTAACCAATATTTTGAGTGGCTTGTCCCGCTAAATCAGACTGTCGAGGAGCCTCTGCCATAATCTTGCGGACCAAACTGTAACCGTTACTGTGCACACCACTGCTGGGAAGACCAATCAATACATCCCCAATACACACGCGAGAGCCGCCCAAAATAGCACTTTTCTCGACAATGCCCACACAAAAACCTGCCATATCATATTCGCCCTGGCCGTAAAACCCGGGCATTTCAGCCGTTTCGCCCCCTAACAGGGCACACCCCGACTGACGACAGCCTTCAGCCACACCAGACACCACTTGGGTAAGTTGCTCAGGTGCCAGCTGTCCCGTAGCCAAGTAATCCAAAAAATAGAGCGGTTCAGCCCCTGATGTCAGCACATCATTAACGCACATGGCCACTAAATCAATGCCTACTGTATTGTGGCAATTGAGCCTTTGGGCCAGCTTGAGTTTGGTGCCGACACCATCAGTCCCGGACACCAAAACCGGCTGTTGATACCCTGCAGGTAGCTCAAAATAACCACCAAATCCCCCCAAACCACCTAATACACCGGGACGATACGTTCCTTCCACCAGGCTGCGAATTTTTTCTACAAACGCACGACCTGCTTCAACATCCACTCCTGCTTGTTGATAATCCATGGACATCCCCAGAAATAGCATCCCTTAGAATACTTGCGGACGGTGAGCAATGCCCACCCCAAGTGCCTCTAAGACAGAAAACTCGGAAAATGGGCAATATTCAGACTGATATCGACTCTATGGCTGCCATTCCGTCCGTTGACAAGAACAAGATAGTCATAGAAACTGGACAAAGTCAGGAGAACTGAAACCTAAAGACCCTGTAACGCTATTTTGCATCTATTAATATTCTGTAATCATTGCAAGGTGATACATAATTTTTCAAAAACCTATTAGCCCACTAGGACAGCTAAAAAACTGTCTATAAGCCTTATTTTTCCAGGAATGGCATCGGTTGATGAAGACTTTGTAAAGTTATCCTTATGGACCATTGTCCGTTTTGACGGGCAAAAATACTGATCTTAATCACAAAATCTTCGTGGTAGATTAGCTCGCGTTGCCAATTTTAATTTTGTCCGCGATGCATCGTCATCTTGAAGTTGTCCCATTCATCCATATGAGTTTGCCACTTCTCGCTCTGCGATGTAGACGCTTACGCCTGGTGCAATCTGGTTTATGAACACATGTTTTATTGGCCACTTAGCAGCGGCAGCGCTGCTGGCTATTTCTGTTCCCTTTTCTGAAAAGGCTCACGCTCAAAATTCAAGCCACGACGAAGCCATCGAGGTTTCAGCAACTAATCAGTCTTTGGAGTCGTCGGCGACCGACACGCCTCAAATATTTTCCGGGTCGACGACCACCGTGCGAGTTAATGCCCACGCCCATAAGAATCGGCAAGCCGCCACGGTTTACATAAAAAATATTCCTGTACTCACCTATATAGATTCAGCGGATACAGTTGATGTTGTATCTGGATGGTTGCCCTCTTCAGAACTGTCTGCCTCAGCTACAAATGCTAGTGCCATTGCAGATGCCGTCACGATGGCGGCTCAACTTGAGGATATGGGCAACCGGGATTCTGCTTTCACTGCCCATTGGAACGATGGTAGATATGTAGTAATGGTTGGGGATACTCTCCTGGTCACTTTGGGCGACAGCGTCCAACTACCCGATGCTACAGATAATGAGGCAGAGAACGTTCTGCAGGTTACCAATCGTCTACGCCGTTTACTGGGTGACACGGCTGAACCGATAACTGAGATTATTGGTAGACCGGCCCCTCCTCCTCCTGCGCCTCCACAGCGGGTGGCTGCTGTACGCTCTAGCCATAGTGGTATGGCCTCCTGGTATGGTCCGGGCTTTCACGGTCGCCAAAGTGCTAGCGGTGAATCCTTTAACCAGTACGCCATGACGGCTGCTCATCGGACGTTACCATTTGGTACCGAAGTGCGAGTGACTAATTTGAATAATGGTCGCCAGGTGGTCGTGCGTATCAATGATCGCGGTCCCTTCAGTCATGGTCGCATCATTGATTTGTCAGCAGGAGCAGCTCGGGTCATTGGGTTGCAAGCTGCTGGTGTAGGGCCTGTACAGATTGAAGTACTGCGTTAAATCCAACAACAAGCATTGACCATGTGCAGGGGCCGGAAATGTTCCTGCACATTTAGTTTTTGCAATTGCTGATTTAAGGAATGGAACGGTCTATGGCTTTGCGCTTTAGCTGTCTTTTACAGCTAAAGCTATCCTAAGGGTCAGCAATGCTTAATTTTTTAAAGAAGAGGATTGCCTGTCTGCTATCGTTAAACCTTTCGTCTGGCAAGGTTTCTGGAGAGTCTCTTGCGTTTATTGACAACGGTAGTAGGACTGCAGTGTTGGCGAGAACAGCAGTCAGGGACTGTTGGCCTAGTGCCTACCATGGGGGCATTGCATCATGGGCACCTCAGTTTGATCCAGCGGGCTCGTCGTGACAATGATTTAGTCGTTGTCAGTATTTTTGTAAATCCGCTCCAGTTTGGACCTGATGAAGATTTAGAGGCTTATCCACGTACATTAGACACAGATGCAAGTTTGTGTGAGACGGCGGGAGTGGATTGTATCTTTGTGCCCACAGCCTTAGACCTTTATGGACCCAAGTTTAATCAGTCGAACGCTCTGGTAACAGTAATTCCCCCTGCAGCGCTTACCCATCAGCTGTGTGGACGTTATCGCCCCGGGCACTTTGACGGCGTGGCCACAGTAGTGACTAAGCTTATGAGTCTGGTTCGGCCCCAGCGGTCCTATTTTGGTCAAAAAGATGCTCAACAACTGACGATTATTCGACGACTGGTCGAAGATTTGAACCTACCAGGAGCGGTGATTGGCTGTCCAATTGTGCGGGAAGCTGACGGGCTGGCCCTGAGTTCTAGAAATAAATATTTAAATAGGCAAGAACGCCAACAAGCAGCTATACTCTACCGGGGGTTAAGGAGCGCTGAGAAAAAATTCAAAGCAGGTGTGCGATCGCAACATTCACTCGCTGGCATAGTCTTAGAGTACTTAGGAACGGCACCTACTGTCACACCTCAGTACGTAGAACTGGTGCATCCGTACACTTTAGTCCCCTTAGAAAAAATTGAAACAGTTGGCATGTTGGCAGTAGCAGCGTTTGTAGGTACCACCCGATTAATTGATAATGTCGTGTTACGGGCACGACAGCCCATTATTGCGATTGATGGACCCGCTGGAGCCGGGAAATCCACGGTGGCAAGACAGCTAGCCCACCAGCTCGGGCTGCTTTATTTAGATACTGGCGCAATGTATCGAGCCTTTACCTGGTACGTTCTCTCCCAGGGATGTGACCCCAAGGATGAGATTGCTGTTGCCGATTTGTTACCAAAGTGTGACATTAAACTGGTTGCTCCCCATTCAGAAGAACTCCCACAGCCACCTGAAGTATTTGTAAATGATATATCGGTCACCCAGGCTATTCGCACGCCTGAGGTTACAGCACAGGTGTCAGCGGTTGCTGCCCAGGGTTCAGTGCGTCAGGCCCTGGTAAAACAACAGATGCAGTATGGCTTAGCAGGGGGTGTAGTAGCTGACGGTCGAGATATTGGCACCCATGTATTTCCTGATGCCGAACTCAAAATCTTTTTAACCGCATCGGTAGAAGAGCGTGCCCGTCGTCGTCAAAGAGATTTGGCTAGCCAAAACCAACCCGTTCCTGAACTCGCTGAACTAACTAAGTCAATTAGCGAACGGGATTACAAAGACAGCACCCGAAAGCTCTCTCCTTTGCGTCAGGCCGAAGATGCCATTGAAGTTGTTACTGATACTCTCACCATTGAGAATGTTTTGGACAAACTCATGATGCTCTATAAAGAGAATGTTATCACTGAGGCTTAATAAACAGCATTGGCTTTCAACAGGTAAACGGTTTCACAATAGGTAAACACAAGGTAGCGTTCAGAACGCAAGACGTAAATATACGTAAATTGGCTCAGGTATTCAGGTAATTGCCCGAATAATTTAAGTGTTTACGAGGAAGCCTTTTGCTAAACCAACAGGTGACAATAAAGTTAACTCTGAAAGACGTGTGCAAAGCGACTAATCATCCGAGGGGGCATTTGGATGATTTATTTAAGCTTGTATAGACGCGTTTTACAGGTGAGCTGTCTGACCCTGGGGGCTTTATGGGGTCAGACATTTTTCTTTTAAACCCTCATGTAGGGGCGTTATATCCATTGTAGGTAGAGGCGTTCCATGGAGTGCCTCTACCTACAATGGAACAATCTTCAAAAAAACGTTGCCAACATCTCTTCACCAATATCAAAGTTGGCGGTCACCGATTGCACATCGTCGAGATCTTCCAGGGCATCCATCATCTTGAGTAGAGACTTTGCCTGGTCAGTATCAGTCACATCGACTGTATTACTGGGAACCCAGCGAACTTCAATCTCTTTTACCGTATAGCTCTCGATTTTAAGATGTTCGCTGAGAGTTTCTAAATCACTGGGAGGACAAAAGACTTCTGCACCAGGGGTATCTTCATCGACCTCGGTGAGTTCATAAGACTCAGCCCCCCCCTCTATAGCAGCTTCCAGTAGAGCGTCTTCATCCAGTTCGCCCATCACCACCACCACCCCTTTCTGGCCAAACATCCAACCGACACAGCCGGTTTCACCCAAGTTGCCACCATTCTTGCTAAACGCCGTCCGCAAATCTGCCGCTGTACGGTTGCGGTTGTCGGTGAGAGCTTCTACTAGCACGGCCACTCCTCCAGGACCATAGCCCTCATAGCGAATGGATTCCAAATCGCCATCGCTGCCCAGCTTACCGCTACCTTTTGCGATCGCACGGTCGATATTATCATTCGGGACCCCTGCTGCCTTGGCTTTATCAATCGCTGTCCGCAGCTGAAAATTGCCATCCGGGTCACCTCCCCCCTGTTTTGCTGCCACAATAATTTCCCGCGACAGCTTAGCAAATACCTTGCCTTTAACTGCATCAACCCGCGCCTTTTGACGCTTAATATTTGCCCATTTACTATGCCCTGCCATGGCGTCTTAGTCGGTGTACATTAGCCCACTATTGTAGCGAGAAGTTTTGGAAGGAAATTGGAAAGGTATGGGAAGAAAGGTTTGTCGTCTTTTGTAGGGGCGTTGCATGCAACGCCCCTACAAAAGACCCCATCACGCAATCTGTTCCGCCCGCAACGCTGCCCCGATCAACCCCACGCTTTGATTTGTCACCAGATGCACCGGCACCTTATCCAACAGCGGGCTCATACGTCCTTTATGGCTAAAGGCTGAGAGGAAGCTACCATCACGAATCAGGGGCATATTTTTGGCAGTGACGCCACCGGCTACATAAAGACCGCCATAGGGCAGCAGTTTGAGGGCCAGGTTGCCCGCCGCCGCTCCATAAGCATCGATGAAAATTTCCATGGTGCGCCCTGCTAATCGATCGCTGGTGGCAGCCTTGGAGATAGCGGCGGCTGGATCTGCTAGCTCGCTACGTTTGCCTGCACCTTGCTCCCAATTCCGAACGACTTGAGCCAGATCTTCAGACTCGGTGGCAAAGTTGCGATCGCGTAAAAACTGATAAATGGATACAATGCCCTGCCCCGAAACCACCCGCTCTACTGAAACACGGGAAATAGAGTGTTTCTCTAGCAGATAGTGCAGCAGCTGAAACTCTAGCTCAGAGCGGGGAGCAAAGTCCGCATGACCACCTTCTGAGGGAAATACCTGGTACTGCCCCCCACAGTTAATTAAGAACCCCTGGCCTAGCCCCGTACCTGCTCCAATAATGGCAATCGGGGCTTTTGTATCTGGTGCACCTGACTGCAGCGTACACAGATCGTCTGGAGCCAACCCCAGGACACCATAGCCCACCGCCGCAAAGTCATTGATTAACTCAACAGTCTTGAGCTTAAGTTCGTCCGCAATCCTCTCCCCGCCTAGGGACCAGGCCAAATTTGTTAGCTGTGAGCGATTGTTCACAACCGGTCCAGCAATGGCAAAGCAGGCTGCTTGTGGTTGGGCAGTGACCGGTGCTGCTGCTAGAAAGTCTTTGACCATCGGCACCAGATCGGCATAGTCACTACTGACAAAGCGCTGCTCGTGAAGAGTTTCTTGCCTGTTGCCGCCAGCCTGCACCAAGCGCAAAATAGTTTTAGTCCCGCCGATGTCACCCGCTAGTAGTTGCATCATAATAATTTCGGAATAAAGTCAAATGTGTTAGTAAGCATCAAACAACCATCGTAGGGACATACCCTTGTGGATAGCCCCCATCGGCATCAAACAACCATCGTGGGGGGCACGCCCTTACAGAAGCCTCAATATCATCGACGATCCCTTGAGGAATTAATTTCCCATAAGTCCACTCAATCTATACCGCAGCACTTGTAATGTCCCTCTCAGTAGCTCCAACCATTGCCGACATTCTAGACCGAGCCTTGGAGGGCCAGGATATTTCTCCAGACGACGGGATTATATTGCTGAGCCAGACCACCGCTGAAGCAGTGAAAACTATCCAAACCACCGCTGATCAGCTACGGCAGCAACAGGTAGGGGACACAGTCACGTACATCATCAACCGCAATATAAACTACACCAACATTTGCGAACAGCACTGTAGCTTTTGTGCATTTCGCCGCGATCAAGGACAGCCTGGAGCTTACTGGCTTAATTGGGACACCATTCTAGAAAAAGCAACCGCAGCTGTAGAGGCAGGGGCTACGGAAATTTGTATGCAGGGAGGACTCAATCCCACCGCCAAAATTAAGGGTCGCTCCCTGGCTTATTATCAGCAACTCGTTACAACCATCAAAGAGAAATTTCCCAGCCTCCACATTCATGCCTTTTCTCCTCAGGAAGTCCAGTTTATTGCCCGCGAAGACAATTTAGACTTTTCCACCGTCATCCGAGAATTAGCCGAGGCCGGGGTGGGTTCACTGCCAGGAACCGCTGCTGAGGTACTCGACGACCGCGTACGAAAAGTCCTCTGCCCTGAGAAAATTAATACAGCTACCTGGTTGGAGATTGTGTCCCAGGCTCATCAGGTGGGTATGCCCACCACTAGCACGATGCTCTCAGGCCACATTGAAACGATTGAGCAACAAATTAGCCATTTAGAGCAGCTACGACAGCTGCAAAAACGCTCCCTGTCTCGGGGCACCACAGGGATTACTGAATTTATTTTGCTGCCCTTTGTGGGACAAGATGCGCCCAAACCCCTGCGGCGGCGGGTAGGGCGAGATCAGCCGGTGATTACTGATGCGCTTTTATTAACGGCTGTCGCCCGCATTTACTTGGGCCGCTGGATCAAAAATCATCAGCCTAGCTGGGTCAAGCTCGGTCTCGATGCAGCCACCGAAGCACTGAGCTGGGGGTGCAATGACATTGGCGGCACTCTGATGGAGGAGCATATTACCTCCATGGCTGGAGCCCAGGGAGGGACCTGTCAGTCTGTGGAGGATTTAGTGGGTGCGATCGCAACGCTCAAGCGCCCCAGTCAACAGCGAGACACACTTTATAGAAAAGTATCGATATCTAGCTAATCGTTAATACTTTGATCCAATCGTTACATTTATCCAGGTTTATTTCTATTTCTGTAGCGGCTTTGTAGAGTAATTCAGGGACATTCATCCACCTCCCATGGCGCTCTATTCCTTATTCACTGCATGCTCAAACATATCAGCACGCTGCCTACAGCCAAGCAGCATAAGCTTCGTAACTATCTCAACAGGCATCGTTTCCTATTAGAATCCGACACCTCCAGCTATGGCATTGGTCGACAGCGTTATTGGCTGGAACATCAGCCAATTTTAGGGAGCTGTGGCAAACAGTATCTCCCTGCTGTTCAACAGTCCCAGTTCTGGCATTTCTGTAAAGCCATTTACCAGCGTGCCAGCCGCATTGCGCTACCAGGACAGCAGGTCCTGACCCCCGACCTGGGACTGGTCGCCTACGGTGGTGTAGGCATTCGCCAACACCGAGACGACCCCTATGCCAGCTGCCCTGCTGTGACCATCAATCTTTCCACCATGACTACCCAGTGGGGGTACACAGCGACCTATTCTGGGTATGAAAAACGTCGCCCCAAACGGGTATCAGAGGAAATTTATCAGCTACCACCGGGGGCGGTGATCATGTTTAACAGTCAAAATCCCCATCGCGTTATTAGTCCCGATCGCGAACGCTGGTCCATTAATCTATGGCGAATTTCATCGTCCTGTCGTCCTCATTTTCAGAGCTATTTGGACGTTTGCTCCCCAGCCGCCAATAATGCGGTAAGCTTTTTCCCACAGGTGGAAGAAAAAAGCTATGGCCAAGATCGAAACCAAGGATTTGCAAATTGGGAACCTGACATGGGCATATCGCGAACTCGTGCCCGATAATCCTAGGGAGAAACCACCGGTTGTCATGCTCCATGGGTTGGTTTCCCAAGGCTATAGTTGGCGCGATGTGATGCCAGCCTTGGCCGAGCAAGGATTTCGTAGCCTTGCCCCTGACTGGATCGGCCATGGCTCTTCGTCTAAACCCCACAAGCGTGAGTTTGCCTACAATCAAGCCGCCTATCTCACCGCCCTAGACGACTACCTTAAGGCATTGGAGATAGACCGATTTTCCCTGGTAGTACAGGGTTTCTTGGGAGTTCCCGGTCTGCTCTACGCGGCCCAAAATCCTGACAGAATTGAACGGCTGATCATTCTCAACACTCCCCTACCTCCTAAGGCCAGTCTCCCCTTGCCCATCAAAATGATGGGCTGGCCTGCTGTGGGGGACATGATGACCCAGGATCCGCTGCTAGTGGATCGCACCCTGGAAGGAGGGGGTCCCTACCAGGTAGCCGATGAGGATCTTGATGTTTACCGACGTCCATTTCTGAAAACATCCGCCGTTGGTCGTGCTTTGATGTGGACTATTCGCGCTATGAAGATGTCTCAGATAACCGAGCAAATTGCTCAGGGATTTGTTGACTGGTCGCGTCCCACATTGGTGGCCTGGGGGACATCGGACCCGTGGTTATCAGCAGATGATGCGAAAACCTTTGCAACCAGTCTGGCTGATGGTGAGTATGTGGCCCTGGATGAGGTGGGCCACTATGCCCAAGAAGATTGGGCAGAAAAGGTCAGTGAGGCAATTGTGCCGTTTTTGAGAAAGCAAGAGGTCTAGGTAGGCAAAGGAAAACAGGCTGCTCTACATCCTCTCATCACTCTCACTCTTGCGTTGGCAGCTGTTGTTTAAGTTCGGCTAGCAGAGTTGCTTGTTCTTTTTGGAGTCTGTCTAGACGCTGCAGAATTGTCGCAATCTGTTGTTCTTGAAGTGTTTCTCTGGCAGCTGTCTTGGTCAGGAGCCAGCGGCCCAGGGAGAAGGGGGAACGGCTTAACCACCTAAGGATACGGCGGAGAAGTTGACCAGTAATGGAGAGACTGAGTTGGAGTAGGATGAGCAGGCTGATTGCGATCGCAATTAGCCAGTAGGGATGATGCAACCCCCATAAAAGAGCTGTTTCGGCCGGTGTTAATATCGCCTCAGCTACCACGCCTATTAACAACAGATTTAGCCCATCAATCACATGCATTTTTCAGCTGGGTGTCCCTCCTCATTAATCATAATCATCCCGTCGACCTCGACTAAAACGCCTACGATGCCTCAACTCTCGTTTTACGGCAATCTCCCACTTATCCACCAGGGTCATCATGGCAGGCATATCCCGTGAGACCTTATCCTGCCAGCCTAGCTCAGCCACCACCGAATTAAACGTGCGCCGTTTGGTCATGCGATAGGCAATTTCTTCCACCTCGCTCCAGGTGAGATTACTCTCAATGTAGGCCTTCGTAATCACATTTAAAAGGTTGGTATGCCGATTGCCCTCGGCCTCGGTCATCATCGTATGGGGAATGTCCAAAACCCGATCAAAGCTGTTGTACCAGCAGTAAGGCTGACGTTCTAACGCCATTTCAAAAAATCGCTTATGGTCGTGGTTATTAACAGCGCGATCGCTCTCACTAGAGATCATAAAAGTTGGAGCGATGGGAGACTTTTTAACTCGCTTAAAGTTATATCTGGCAATCTTTAGCACTGCCCGCAGAGCCGAAATTTCAAATCCTGGATAGCTGGGACCCATGAGTTTTTCCCACTCAAAGTAGGTATCGATATGTCTAACAAATAGATCGATAACCTTACTACTGGCACTAAAGTAGGGCGCGAACAAAATCGTCCGATAGATTTCATCGGCCTTTTCTATCGCTAACCAGGTGGCCAGGGTACCGCCCCCTGATAACCCCCCAACAATTACCTTAGAGCCCATTCTCTTAGCAACTTTAAGCCACTGTAGCCCAAATCGAAGATACAAGCGAGGATCATCCGTCAGCGGTGGCGGATTACCAGGTCCCCACTGCCCGGCTAACCCATGACCTGGCAAGAGGGGCACCAAAACGTTATACCCAGCTTTGTGGAGGGTTTTTGCCATGGGAATAAACTGATAAGGCCCAGCCGTAAACCCATGGAAAAATAGACAAACTTTATCAACCGGTTCGTTATGAAATAAGGAATAAGACCGACAAAGATTATCAATTAATGACAGTTGTGATTCACGGGCCGATATATTTTTCTGCAGGGCCTTTTGATAGGCCAGGTAGTCCACCATAGCAACACGATGTCTGGGCACAGTCGCATACTACCGCTCGAGCTTAGAATATTCCCAAAGATTGCGGGACTGCTTAATATTGGGTTTGTTAAAACCATACTGAGAGTCAACTCTAGGGTCAGTATTGAGGGTCAACAGCCCCTTATGGTGTGGGAGTCTGCTCAGGGGGCGGTTGTTTATCGGCATTGCTAGTTAGCAAGAGCACTACACCACTGCCGTCCACGGTGCATGAGCCCTGCTCATCGGGAAACTCATCGATATACCAAAGAATCAGAAACGTTCCATCTTCCATCGATTCTGATGGGTTGAGCTTTGGGGTACGCTCGGGCGTAACCAGCGTTTCGTAGCAACGGCGGGCAATGGGTTCAATTTCGTCTGGAATAACTGGCTTTTGAGAACCACAAGCGCTGACCAACAGCAATGATGCTAAATAAAACAGCTTGCAGCGCTTGGGCCGATTGCGGGCAAGCCAACCCTCCACACCCATCTTTAACAGATTCATTCGTCAAATCGATAACGCCCTTACAATCAATAGGAGCTGATAGCAGCTTACAAAACTTTTAGACCCGGTCCCCATGCAATTATCTCGAGTGCTCACTCCCCTATTGATTTCCATAGCCCTTTTGTTTAATGGTTCCCCTGCGATCGCTGCACCTGTAGCCGTACTCCCAGGCTTACAGGGTGTGTTTACGGGTACGACCCCCACCGACATTGGCATCCATGAGACCCGGCTGATCGACTGTCCTGCCTCTCCGAACTGCGTTAGCAGCAGCGCCAGCGACGACGAGCACTACATCGCACCGATTGAATACACGGCTGAGCAACCTGCTGTGCGAGATATGCTGGTAGCTGTTTTGGAAAATCAGCCCCGCACTGAGATTATTGAGCAGACTGACGACTATGTACGGGTTGAATTTACCAGCCGCCTGATGGGATTTGTAGATGATGCTGAGTTTTATTTTCTGCCCGATGGGAAAACCATTGCCATGCGCTCTGCAGCCCGGTTAGGAGAATCGGACCTGGGGGTGAATCGCCGTCGGTTAGAGCAATTTCGACTGGCGTTGCAAAGTTTAGGGGCTTAGGGTTCATGGGTCGACGTTAATAACGGTTTCAAAACATCAAAGTGACCTCTACTAGCTATACAATCCGGGCAATGACTCGCCACGAGTTAAACCTCGCTATCGATTGGGCTGCCTCAGAGGGTTGGAACCCAGGTCTGCACGATGCAGACTGCTTCTATGGCGCTGACCCTACTGGATTCCTGATGGGGTTTCTAGAGGACGAGCCCATTGCTTCGATTTCAGCCGTAAAGTACGGGAAATCCTTTGGGTTCATTGGGTTCTACATTGTGAGACCGGGATTTCGAGGCCAGGGATATGGGCTGGCCATTTGGAATGCTGCCCTTGACTACCTGAAAGACTGCAATATCGGTCTAGATGGTGTGGTCGCCCAGCAAGAGAACTACGTTAAGTCTGGGTTTGGCCTGGCCTACCGAAACATTCGCTATCAAGGCATAGGAAATGGGGAAGTAGATGCTTCGGATTGTGTATCCTTAGACGCTCTGCCAATCGAGACGGTGCTTGAATATGATCGTCGATTTTTTCCTGAGGTGCGATCGCACTTTACCCAATGCTGGATTGCTCAACCCAATAGCCATGCCATTGGCGTAGTACAAGCACAAACCCTAATGGGCTACGGCGTCCTGCGCCCCTGCCGTAGCGGGTACAAGATTGGCCCCCTGTTTGCCAATACAGCCGCCATTGGGGATAAAATTTTTCGGACGCTGGTGGCAAAGGTGCCAAAGGGCAGTCCATTTTATTTAGATGTGCCTGAGGCAAACAGTGACGCCCTAGCACTCGCTAAACGGCATGGGATGACCCATGTGTTTGAGACAGCGCGGATGTACACACAGGGAGCTCCAGAATTGCCACTAAAAAGGATTTTTGGGGTAACTACATTTGAGTTGGGGTAGTCCGAAGCTCCTAGAACGTTACAATATTAGAAATATTAAGTGTTCGTTACATCGGGACGGGAGTTGATTATGGGTCGTAAGCAGGCCATCGTGATTGGGGCTGGAATTGGTGGATTAGCCATGGGTATCCGCCTCCAGAGCTTAGGATTTGACACTACCATTGTGGAAATGCTGGATGCCCCCGGTGGTCGTGCTTATGTGCGCAAGGTAGACGGCTTTACCTTCGATATGGGGCCTACTGTGATTACCGTGCCTCACTTTATTGAGGAGCTATTTTCCTTAGAACGAGATAAGGCGGCTCTGACACCAGCTGACTTCCCAGACGAAATTGTCGATGAAAGCAAACGCATTAAATCTGGGATTTCCGGTGGTCCTAACACCAGTCGCTACGTCAAAATTGTTCCGGTTCTACCCTTTTACCGCATCTACTTTGATGACGGTACTTTCTTTGACTACGACAGCGACCCTGAGAATACTCGCCGACAGATTCTAGAACTAGGTGAACCAGGCGACCTAGAGGGCTACCATCGTTTTCACGCGGCTGCCAAAGCTGTTTTTGAGCGGGGCTTTTTACAGCTGGGTTATACCCACTTTGGGACCGTAGGCTCTATGTTGCGGGTAGTACCTGAGCTGCTCAAGCTGGATGCTGTACGCACCCTGTTTAGCTTTACTAGCAAGTATTTTAAGAGCGACAAACTACGCCAAGTCTTTAGCTTCGAACCGTTGCTGGTGGGTGGTAATCCCCTTTCGGTCCCCGGCATCTATGCCATGATTCACTTTGTTGAAAGCACCTGGGGTATTCACTTTGCTATGGGCGGCACTGGTGCTTTGGTCAGTGGTTTTGTGAAAAAATTTGAAGAGCTGGGCGGCAAGATTGTCTACAACGCCGAGGTCAGCAAAATCAATGTAACCAAAGAAAATGGAAAGAAAGTAGTCAAGGGTATTACCCTCGCCGATGGCACGATGATGGCAGCCGATGCCGTTGTTTCTAATGCCGATTGGGCCACCACCTACGGCAAAATGGTTGAGCCCAAATATCGCTTCTGGAATAGCGATCTACGGGTCAAAGTCACCCAGCAGTCCATGTCAGTGTTTGTCATGTACCTGGGCTTTAAGGCCGATGGCAATGAAAATGCAAAGCTACGACACCACAGCATTATTCTAGGTCCCCGCTATGAGGAGCTGTTAAAAGATATCTTTGGGCGCAAAATTATGCCCAAGGATTTCTCTCAATATGTTCACCTGCCCACGCTGACCGACCCATCTCTGGCACCGGTAGGTCACCATGCTGCTTATATTCTTGTTCCTGTTCCTAACAATGCCTCTGGCATCAACTGGGATGAGATGGGTAAGAAGTTAGAGGATATGGTGCTAACGTTTATGGACGAGCGAGGTTATCTACCCAATATAAAAGAGCGATTGGTCCATTGCAGCTATATCACGCCTGATTACTTTGCCAATACGCTACAGGCCCGTATTGGCAATGCCTTTGGCCCTGAACCAACATTAGTACAGTCAGCATTTTTCCGTCCCCATAATCGCAGTGAGGATATTGATAACCTTTACATTGTGGGCGCAGGCACACAGCCCGGTGCAGGCACACCCAGCGTGATGATGTCTGCGAAAATGACAGCTCGTTTGGTGGCTGAGGACTTTGAGATTGCCCCTGAGGTTTTAGGTGGTATCTCTGGGGAGAAAGAGGCTTCGCTGGTTTAAGTAAGTTGTTTGCCGTTCACAAAACATTCGCTAAGGGCCAGTTTGCCGTAATAGCTGCTAGCCCTTTATTTTAGGCACTGTCATGTCTGTCATTCAGAGCATTTTTGGGAATGAAATCACATTCTCAAAATTATTCCATCTCAAAGTTCATCACCGTATTCACCGAACTACATACGAGAAGTAAAGAAAGACTAAGAGTGTTTACCCATTTTTTGTAAACTAAGCCATCATCATAGGCAAACGAACATAATTAACATCTTGATGATGGTCTTGCCCATAATCAAGTTTTCTCAATGTGATCGGTATGAGGGGTGCACATTTAGGTGACTCAGGATGTTCTAAGTCACTCTGTTGAGCTTTATACCAAGGAGTTCCCATGACACTTGTTCCCGCAATAATAGTGTTCGCACTTGTTTTTCTGTTTTTCTCAAAAGAAATACTCGGAGAAAAAGAAGAGCCTAAGAAAAAACTAAAGGCTGAAGGACCTGAATCAAGCATGTCCGACGTATTGCTTAGGTATAAGTTGTTGAATGAACTCGGAGAAAAACCCTAGACAAAGTTACCCGTAGTTTTTTCAACTTGGCAAAAATCTTGTTAAGAGCCAGTCACCCCCAAGCGCTGGCTCTTTTTTAGTTTCAGAAGATAAGACTTGCTTTTCGGAAGAGTCACTCTATAGCAAATGTTCTGATGCATCAGAACATTTGCTATAGAGTACCCCCACGGGTAATGCCAAAATTTGATCCGAAATCCATACTAGAAGAATTGTTGTATAAGCCAACAGCAATCAGGGGGACTATGCTGACAGAAAATATCCTGCAAAGTACCATCACATTGCGTGCTTACTGCAATGAAGACTGGCCAGCTATCTGCGCCATACACGACCGTGCAAGACCTTATGAGCTAGATGGTTCCTGCGATACACAGGCCTTTGTATCATTAGCAGTTGAGCAAGAAGACATTGAAAACTTTCAACGTTCTGAGAAGTTTGTTGCTTGTCTAGGGGAAACTGTTGTCGGCTTCGTTGGCGTTGACGATAGTTTAATCTCCTGGCTATATGTAGACCCAGCCCACTTTGGCCAGGGCATTGGCCGAGAACTGCTGCAGCTAAGCCTAGAACTAACAGGTCCCCAAGCCTGGACAGTCGTACTCGCCGAGAATACCATTGCACGTAAGCTATACGAAAGCGAAGGCTTTCAAGTTATCCATACCTTCGATGGCAGTAATGCTGGCTATCCATGCACCTGCCTAGAGATGGCCTTGCTAGCGTGCCCCAACTACTCAGCAGTAGAGCATACCTGGTTCAGTGCAGCCTGACTTTGCTAGAAACCAAAATGCTGATCCGAGTACACATCATTTTGCACTACACAGCGCTTAGCTTCTTCATATAAAAAGAGCTAAGCTCCATACCCCAATCGTTATCAACGGTTCCCAAAAGCATAGTCGTTGTTCAAATTCTTACAGCGAAGCCTACCTTATTATGCCCCTTGCTACATGTACCGGGCCTGTTCTAATTTCCCAAGAAGATATTGGACAAATGACAGGGAGCACATTCTTTGCTGTTTCAGGTAATTTATGTCTAACAAGCACAACATATGTCTAACAAGCACAACAGATATTCTGACTAGTCAAATTCATAAACATCTTCATAAACATCAGAACCCATATCTAACGCTTCAAAATGTCAGCGGGCTTAACTGTGGCCATTTCAATACTCGATTTTGTATTAAGGACCTATAATAAACTCTATCTATAACGTTTACTAAAGTAATAGTAATTGATCGAGGCAAATCGTCTTCCTACTCAGATTAGAGCGATTGAGTGATTACTCTTGTGAAAGGATGACCATGTAAGATACTACATCTGGATTATCTTTCAGGCGCAGAATACAGGAGTCAGATAATTGAGTGAATTCTGACTCCTGTTCCGCATTAGCGCTTACTGTCCCTAATGAATCAAATTAGGATCACTCCTAGGCATAGCCATAAACTACACCGAATGTGTATTTCGCCAGGCGAATTCGCTTAAGCTATGCGTGGGAATGTTTCTCAAGCGAGTCCGAGGGGGACTTAAAAGGCAAAGAGCCACTTATAGCCCAGCATAAAATTGGACAAAATACGACACAATAAACTGTCAATACTGCAATCAATTCAGTAGCGGTTAAAACATCAGATGCCATGAGAATCGCCTCCTAAAAATATGCATCGAAGAGGCGCGTTCCTTCGGGAAGCTATCCCTACTTCCGTCCTTTAATGTTGAATACTTATCTACATCAAAGGATGAACGGTATTTACATCTGTATTCTATGTTACTTACACCCCAAATAGTCAATAGGGGCAACCGAAATATCTACAATTCATAACAGAATAAAGCTAGGTTTGTATATTTACAATGTGAATTTTTCAGACAAAAAATTTAGATTACAGACCACAGGATCAAGGTGAAGATTTTTGAATAGAACGATTAGGGAATTCACGCCCAATGATATTGACCAAATGATTCACTATTTTTTACAAGCGGATCATCACTTTCTCAAAGATATAGCAAATGTCCTGATGCATTAGGACATTTGCGCGTCAGATTAGCTTTGAAACTAAAGGCTTTCAAAGATATCTATTGTATTGACTAACCTGACAGATGCTATATGGGCGTTGAGCCAGCTAAGCTGCCAAATGCAAATGACTGGCATAACCTTCTGCTTGAGGACCTTAACCGGTCAATACCTGACAAACAATTTTATTATCTTATTTGGGAATTGAACGATCGTCCTATTAGGCATAGCAATTTCAATAAGATTATTTTTGGACAAGAAGCTTATATGCACCTCCACCTTTGGTAATTCCAAAGTCGTCACCAGGGGCATGGAGTTTATTTTATTGGTAAAAGTAGGTTTTGAGCTTGTCAAACGTTATGAAACAACACCCGGATGGATCAACTTCCAACAAACTGTTAATCGGTGAGTTTTGGCTAGGGAAACATGGGTTCAGATATCTACCAATGGTTAACTAGCAACGTCAAACTTACTGAGTATCTGGATTTATAGGGGCTATATATTTTCTATTCGCTCGAACATAACACGTATAGGTGGCTGCCACCTCATCGGTCACACGATGTCGTAAATCCATTGAACTTACATTTACCTTGAGCCAAGGTCGTCCGTTGACCAATTCAATCGCATCATCATTATCGAAGACAGAATCTACAATAACGCCGTAGGCTAAGGTCACGACAACAGAACCATTCTCATTGCGACAGTTAAGCCCATCTTTGTCAGGCTCAATTACAAGCCACTGCCAGTGAGGATAGCGCCCACGATTACCAAACACCCTAGCTGAGAGAAAATTACCGTTAGCATCAAAGCTAGGAACATCACTCATCTGAGCTTGCACTCCACTAGCAAAAGAAAACGCACAGACGAATGATGTTAGTAATAGACGCATCATCACAGCAATACTTTGAATATCAGCTAAATCAGAATAACACTCTCCGTCTAAGCAAAGTCAGATGACCGTGGATTTATCCACGGTCATCTGACAAACTTCGTGCAGAGTTCAACACGGTTTTACGCAGCCATGTCAAACAATAAAACCTCAGCATCGTCCGATTGTCCCTGAATATTTAGGGATTCAGTCGCTTTCACGGCAACACCGTCTCCAGCGTTAAGAACTTGCTCATTAAGAACAACTTCGCCACGAACTACTTGTATCCAAGCGGCACGATTCTCCTGAAGAGGATAGTCAACCACTTCACCCATGCCTAACCGAGTTGCATAAAGGCTTACATCCTGGTGAATGGTAATAGATCCATCACGACCGTCGCGAGAGCCAACTAGACGTAGTTTGCCTTGCTTCTCCTCAGGGCTAAAGTAGGTTTGCTCATAACCGGGCTTGATGCCTTGTTTTTCCGGCAGTACCCAAATCTGAAGAAAGTGAACCGGGCTCTCTTTTGAGGCATTGTATTCGCTATGGCTAATGCCAGTCCCTGCAGACATCCGCTGTACATCGCCGGGACGAATAATAGAGCCATTGCCAATACTGTCTTTGTGTTCTAAAGCACCCTCAACAACATAGGAGACAATCTCCATATCGCGATGGCTATGGGTTGGAAAACCCTGACCTGGAGCAACTTTATCTTCATTGATGACTCGTAGATTCCCAAAGCCCATATGAGCTGGGTCGTAATAGCTGCCAAAAGAAAAGGTATGACGACTATCCAGCCAACCAAAGTTAGCATTACCTCTTTCCGATGCAGAGCGAATGGTGATCATGTTTTTAACCTCCCGCTAATTCTGTAGGTGGAAGCGATTTATAACTGATTTAATTATGGATTGCTTTCAATAAAATGACAATAATCAATTTAATATACATACTGTCCATCAAGAAGCGACAATAGTATTATTGAAGCATTATCCTGAGGGTTTATGGATAAGTTTGCAGCCATTCATGCATTTACACAGGTCGTCGAAGCCGGTGGCTTTGCAGCTGCGGCAAGGGATATGGGTATGTCTCGCTCAGCCGTTAATAAGTTGGTAATTACTCTAGAAACAGAGCTGGGAGTACGGTTATTGCAACGTAGCACTCGACGGGTAACACCAACGGCCACAGGGACTGCATTTTATGAACGCTGTTTAGGTATTTTGGCTGACCTAGAGGAAGCTGAACTGGCCGTCTCCCAGGCCCAAGCTGAACCAGTAGGTCCTCTGCGAGTAAATGCCCCCATGACCTTTGGCACAATGCATCTAGGGTCCGTGCTGGCAAAGTTTATGAACCAATACCCTGGGGTGCAGTTGCAGTTGACCTTAGAGGATCGGTTTGTTGATCCTCTAGCGGAGGGGTTTGATCTTACCGTGCGAATTGCACAGTCGGAAACATCCCCCCGGTTAGTGGTACATAAACTGGCAACACTCCCTCGTGTATTGTGTGCAGCCCCTGGTTATCTAGAGCGCCATGGGACACCTAAAATAGCTCAGGATTTGAGCAGTCATAGTTGCCTTGCCTATGGTGAACTGGCAAACCGTCACGAGTGGTTACTCGGAGATACTGACAAGGAAGTGAATTTCTCCATTACTGGTGCGATGTGCTCAAACAATGGTGAAGTATTAAGGGACGCAGCAATCCAGGGACTGGGAATTACATTGTTACCTCAGTTTATTGTTCAGCAAAGTTTGGAAGAAAAAACGCTACAAGAGATTATGCTGGACTATAAGCTGAGACCATTGTTTCTATGGGTAATTTACCCAGTAAACCGACATCTGTCGACTAAGGTGCAGTTGCTGACGGCATTCCTGCGGGAACATTTTAGTACATTGTTTAAGTCATAACTGCTTTAAATAAGGCTTGTCAGTGCAAATAGAGGCCCTGAAAAAACAGTTATTTAAGAGGGTTACCAAAAGTGAGAGAGCATAGTAACCAAAGGTTTCTGGGCTGTTAGAGACACATCAAATAATGTTGTTGCTTCATTCAATAGCAATATCTCGCGTAAAACCTCCAAAGCTTTTGAAAATATACACTTTAGTAAGGTATGTCTAAACTTCATCCTGACTGATGCCAAATATACAAATATTTGACATTAAAAGAATATCTATGTAGTTATACTTGCTGATACCAAGGTTAGTGGGGATACCTTGACGCATTTCTTGTAGAGTGTTGCGGCATTGCATACGGTATTTAGAGCTGTATGTGTAAATTTGGGCAGATAGCTAGCCAGGTCTAATTTAGACCTGCGATATTGTTATGTCCGTTTTGAGGTCGCTTCAGTTATCTCTCGCATTCATCATTTAGGCGCTGTTTCCTGTCAACTATGGCTCTCAATATCACCTCAGGTGACCAGGCTAGTTCACAGCCTCGGTCTGTTGCGTTCATCGATCGTGGTCTAACCCAGATCGACGTCTTAGAGCAAGGATTAGACGTTGATCAAATTATCTTGTTAGATGACCAGACTGATGGTGTTGAGCAAATTACCCAGACCCTAGAGCAGTATCAGAATTTAGAAAGTATTCATATTCTCTCCCATGGCACTAATGGTAGCGTGCAACTAGGGAATGCCCTGCTCAGCCAAGCATCCTTAACGACGTATCAAGAGAACTTGCAAGACTGGGGTAATGCTCTGACTGAAGATGGAGATATATTGTTCTATGGGTGTAATTTAGCGGCGGCAGCTGATGGACTTACATTTGTTGAGCAAATCAGCGATCTTACCCAGGCAGATGTGGCTGCTTCCAACGACCTTACCGGCCATAACACCCTGGGTGGCGACTGGGACTTGGAGGTGAGCACTGGTCAGCTGGAAACGGCTGTGGCTATAGATGATGCGACCCAGGCTACCTATGCTGGTCTGCTGGCGACAGCACCCGTAATCACCAGCAATGGCGGCAGCGCTACCCGAGCCTTTATTGATGTAGATGAAAACAATGCTCTGGTGACGACTGTTACCGCCACCGATATCGATGGGGACACCCCAGGCAATGGACTGTCTTTTTCCATTAGTAGTGGTCCCGATGCAGATGACTTTGTGATTGATGCGGATACGGGTGTGCTGCAGTTTGCCGCTGACCCAGATTTTGAGGCACCTACTGACAAGAATACCAATAACTTCTATGCCTTCAAGGTAAGTGTCACCGACAGCGATGGCCTTAGTGATACCCAAGATATTTTAGTGCAGGTGCTGGACGGTCCAGAGAGCAATGGACCCGTGATTACCAGCGATGGTGGCAGCGATGTGAGACCCCGGATTCAAGTAGAGGAAGGGACTCGGCAGGTAACCACTGTGACCGCCACTGACCCCGATGGGGACACCCCGGGCAATGGCCTATCGTTCTCCATTAGTGGTGGCCCGGATGCGGATGACTTTGTGATTGATGCGGATACAGGGGTGCTGCAGTTTGCCGCTGACCCAGATTTTGAGGCTCCTACTGACAGTAATACCAACAACTATTATGCTCTTGATGTGAGTGTTACCGACAGCAATGGCCTTAGCGATGAACAGAGCATTCTGGTGCAGGTGCTGGACGGTCCGGAGAGCAATGGACCCGTGATTACCAGCGATGGTGGCAGCAGCGTTCGGGCCCGGATTCAAGTGGATGAGGGCAATCGACAGGTGACCACTGTCACCGCCACTGACCCCGATGGTGATACTCCCGGCAATGGACTGTCTTTCTCCATTAGTGGTGGTCCCGATGCGGATGACTTTGTGATTGATGCCAATACAGGGGTGCTGCAGTTTGCCGCTGACCCAGATTTTGAGGCTCCTACTGACAGTAATACCAACAACTACTATGCTCTCGATGTGAGTGTTACCGACAGCGATAGCCTTAGCGATGAACAGAGCATTCTGGTGCAGGTGCTGGACGGTCCTGACGTAGATGACAGCATATTTGCACTGCAAAACAATGAAACAATTTTGGTCAATGAGGCCGCTGGTACTGCAACCATCACTGCGGTTCGCACCGGCAGTGCTCAGTCACAGGTAACGCTTGAATACACCACCAATGAAGTTGGCGGAGCAGGTTCAGCCCAAGCTGGTGCAGATTATACAGAACCCACTTTCGATGGACGCCCCAACACTGGGCAAATCGTATTTGAAGCTGGTCAGACGGAAGCAACGTTTGAAATTCCAATTGTCAACGATACGGCATTTGAAGATAGTGAAACCTTTGGCATTGGTTTGCAAAATCCAAGTGCAGGCACCCTGGGCGCTCCGCGTACCGTCCTGGTCACTATCGTGGACGATGATGTCCCCCCAGAACTCTCGTTCATTACAGCCACTGTATCTGTAGGGGAAGGAGATGGGACAGCTTCAATTACGGTCCAGCGCAGTGGCGATGTGTCTGGGACGGCCTCAGTAGAATTTAGTACTAGCAATGGTACGGCTACTGCTGGTGGGGACTACACAACAACATCCGATACCCTCACCTTTACTGCTGGTCAGACTAGTCAGACGATCACTGTGCCAATCCTGAACAACATTGCCGTCGAGGATAGCGAGACTTTTTCAGTGATATTGAGCAACCCTACCGGAGCGGTACTGGGACCCCAAACTACCTCCACGGTTACAATTTTGGATAACGATCTGGAGTTAGGGGATTTGACTCGCACCACGGCAGTCTCTGGTTTCATTCAGCCGACAACTCTAGACTGGACATCTGATGGTCAATATATGCTGGTGGCCGAAAAGAGTGGTGTGGTGAAAGTAGTCGATAATGGTGTCTTGCGTTCTAAACCTTTAATAGATTTGTCAAGCCAGGTAAATGGTACTCGCGATCGCGGTCTTTTGGGATTGGCGATTCATCCCGACTTCCCCAATACCCCCTATGTCTATCTTCTGTATACCTACGATCCACCGGAAACGGCAGGCAGAACTGGTTTAGGAGGGCCAGATGGCAACGGCAATCGTCCCTCGCGTATGGTGCGCCTGACCGTGAATCCTACGACCATGGTTGCGGACCCATCCAGTTTAACCGTGTTAACTGGGACCAACAGCACCTGGGAATATACGAGCGAACCCACCAGTAACAGCACAGGCAATAATGCCATTCTCCCCTCTGGTATTGTCAACGGTACCACCATTACGGCACCAGCTGACCAGATTGACACAGGCACACAAGACAACGATCCCGATCGTCCAGGTATCCAAAATCAAAACATTCGAGATTACCTGGCCACCGATAGTGAGTCCCACACCATTGGAGACTTAGAATTTGGCCCCGATGGCTATCTGTACCTCAGCAATGGAGATGGGACATCCTACAACTTTGTTGATCCGCGTACGGTTAGGGTACAGGACATCAGTAACTTATCCGGTAAGGTATTACGACTGGACCCGATTACGGGGGAGGGTGTGGCATCAAACCCCTTCTACAATGGCGATGGCCATAGTAACCAATCCAAGGTCTTTTACTATGGCCATCGCAACCCTTATCGAGTAGCGATTGACCCAGTCACTGACCTGCCTGTTATTGGTGATGTGGGTTGGACACGCTGGGAAGAAATTAACACCGGACCTGCCGGGTCAAACTTTGGCTGGCCCTATATAGAAGGCCCTAACCCGACAGGAGGGTATCAAAATCTAGCCCAGGCAATTGCGTTCTACAACAATGGAAATCGTAACAATCCTGACGATGAAGTGGCTGTCTTTCCCATTTTATCGCGCACCCATGGGGCACCAGATAACGCACGAGCCATTACTGTCGGTGACTTCTACAACAGCAACACATTAATGTTTGGGGATGTTAATGAAGGTACGCTATACGCTGCCACTCTAGACAACAATCGCCAGATCACCAATGTGCAGGTATTTGATAGTAATGCTCCCTTTGTTGTGGATATGAAGATGGGTCCTGACGGTCGACTCTATGGCGTAGACCTGGTATCTGGCAGCATTTTACGTTGGGAGCCAACCGCTCCACCACCGCCGGATGGATTTATCTATAATGGCAAACGCTATCTGTTGACCGATGGTTCAAAGACCTGGGAACAAGCTCAAGCAGAAGCAGAGAGTTTGGGGGGAAATTTAGTTACCATCAATGATGCAGCAGAAGAGACCTGGCTTAGGCAAACCTTTGGAGATGCTGAAAGACTTTGGATTGGCTTAAATGATCGCCAGGTAGAAGGACAATTTGAGTGGGCCAATGGTGAACCGGTTACTTATCTAAACTGGGCATCGGGCGAACCCAATAATTTTAACGGCAATGAGGATATGGCAGCTTTGAACTGGAATAGTCAAGGAGAGTGGAATGATTGGTTCCCCACAACAGAGGTTAGGGGCATCATTGAAATTGAGGATTAATGTGCAACATGTCGGGGTGGTCAGAGCCAAGGGTATCCCTGAAAGCCTTGATTTACAATACTGACCCGACCCATAGATGTCTTAATGCATCAGGCCATTTGCTGTAGATTCTTAATTGTTGCAAAAGTGAGATCGCAAGTCTCTCTCTTTAGAAAGGGTGCGATCTCACTTTCTTATACATTGAATTTTCTTGTTCTCTTTATAGAAAGCCTGTTGATATATTAAATTCCTAAAGAAACATTTTCAGCACTAGTTACTATTACGTAGGGATTCTAAGCTTTATTGGGGATATAGAGCTAAAAAGCCTAAGTATTTAGACATAATCTCACCTAACCATAACCACATCGTCACTACCCTGCCATGTTAACGGCTTTATAAAGCCTCCAAGCTCACGGTTGAGACAGACCTATCGTGGATTATTACGGTGGTTTTGAGCCATAAACAGTTACTCTCTTGTCACTTCATGTCAACGAACAATACCGTCCCTCAAGGTTCTCTAACACCTACTAGCATTGCCTTTGTCGACGATGGCATAGCTCAATCCGAAGAGCTGCTCAAAACTCTACAGACCGACAGAGTTTTCTTGTTAAACGACCAATCTAGTGGTGTTGAGCAAATCACTCAAACTTTGGCTCAATATAGTGACCTGGAAAGCGTTCATATCTTCTCCCATGGTAGTCAGGGAAAACTTCAGCTTGGCAATACTATCCTGAACCAGACTAACCTAACTGACTATCAAGCAGAGTTAGAAAGCTGGCAAACTGCCTTCTCTCACCATGGCGATCTGTTATTTTACGGCTGTAACCTTGCTGCCGCAGATGGTTCAACTTTTGTTGAACAGATTAGCCAGCTGACCCAGGCAGATGTCGCTGCCTCTAACAACCTCACTGGCCATAGCTCCCTGGGTGGCGACTGGGAGCTGGAGGTGCACTTCGGGCATCTGGAGACCGCTGCAATTCTGAATAATGCCACTCAAGCTACCTATGTCGGCCTGCTCGCCACAGCCCTGTCATTACCAGCAATGGCGGTAGCGCTACCCGTGCCTCGATTGACGTAGATGAAAACAATGCCCTGGTCACCACCGTCACCGCTACCGATGCTAATGGTGATACGCCAGGTAACGGACTGTCATTTTCCATTAGCGGTGGCCCCGATGCCAATGACTTTGTCATTGATACCAATACAGGGGTGCTCCAGTTCCTCAACGGTCCCGATTTTGAAGCCCCCACCGACAGCAATACCAACAACTACTATGCTCTTGATGTGAGTGTTACTGACAGCGATGGCCTTAGCGATGAACAGAGCATTCTGGTGCAGGTGCTGGACGGTCCAGAGAGTAATGGACCCGTGATTACCAGCGATGGTGGCAGCGATGTGAGCCCCCGGATTCAAGTGGATGAGGGGAGCCGTCAAGTAACGACTGTCACTGCCACTGACCCCGATGGCGATACTCCCGGCAACGGTTTATCGTTCTCCATTAGCGGTGGCCCGGATGCGGATGACTTTGTGATTGATGCCAATACAGGGGTGCTGCAGTTTGCCGCTGACCCAGATTTTGAGGCTCCTACCGACAGTAATACCAACAACTACTATGCTCTTGATGTGAGTGTTACTGACAGCGATGGCCTTAGCGATGAACAGAGCATTCTGGTGCAGGTGCTGGACGGTCCAGAG
>JBCCXQ010000003.1:0-70763 GCA_039191365.1 Cyanobacteria bacterium P01_F01_bin.13
AACAGTAACTTTGAGTACTTTGGGTACTTGATGTACATTCTTGTACTCAAACTGTTCCATCAGCTTAGGAACAACCTTCGTATTGTAAAAATCTTTCAGCTGTTCAGCCATTCTCTCTTTCCTTTCCCTGGGCTTGGTCAGGGACA
Organism: Cyanobacteria bacterium P01_F01_bin.13; assembly: GCA_039191365.1. Classification (GTDB taxonomy): domain Bacteria; phylum Cyanobacteriota; class Cyanobacteriia; order Phormidesmidales; family Phormidesmidaceae; genus Leptothoe. The sequence continues at coordinate 147 of JBCCXQ010000003.1, forward strand.
AATACTAAACTAATCAATGATTTCGCCCGTCTTTTTCAAAATGCGCACTTTACGACCGTCCTCAGTGAAGGTATGACCGACGCGACTGGCCACCTTCTCTTTTTTGGAGTACAGCATTACATTCGAGCTGTGAACTGGAAACTCAGATGTAACAATCTGTCCTGACTCTCCTTCTTGACGAGGTTTTACGTGCTTGGTACGAATATTGACCCCCTCAATCACTATCTGGCTTGTCTTAGGCAAGACTGCAGTGACCTCACCAATTTTGCCCTTATCTTTACCGGCGATGACCTGTACGGTGTCACCTTTTTTAATGTGCATTTTATGGCGCACAGGTTGCTTGCTTACCACTACAGTACCTCCGGTGCTAGTGAAACAATTTTGGTAAAGTTTCTATCCCGCAGTTCACGCGCGACCGGTCCAAAAACGCGAGTGCCCTTAGGATTATTGTCATTATTGATGAGAACGGCAGCATTATCATCAAACCGAATGCTCATGCCACTGCTGCGACGAAGATTCTTCTTAGTGCGCACTACCACAGCACGAACCACATCAGATTTTTTAACGCCCATGTTAGGCAATGCATCTTTAACAACGGCAATAATCACATCACCGACGCTGGCATAGCGTCGATTACCACCTAAGACTCGAATGCACATCAGCTTACGTGCACCACTGTTGTCCGCCACATTCAGATATGTTTCTTGCTGAATCATTGATCGGCTCCCTACACTTTCTCAGAACGGCCTAGGATATCGGCGACAACCCAGCACTTGGTCCGACTAAGGGGACGAGTTTCGCGAATTCGTACAAGATCCCCAGTCTTGCATTCATTGGAATCGTCGTGGACCTTGTACTTTTTAGTACGAACGACAATCTTTTGATATTTGGGATGGGGAACGCGATTTTCAACAGCTACTACAACTGTCTTATCCATTTTGTCACTAACAACTCGCCCTGTTAATTCTTTAGCTGCCATAGATGGTTAACTCCTACTGCTCGCTACTTACTGCTGCATCTGCACCAGCCGTCAACTGACGCTCACGCTCAATGGTCATCAGCTGAGCCAGCTTACGACGCGCATGCTTAAATTGATGGAATCCGGTCTCCATCTGACGAGTTGCTTGCTTAAATCGCAAATCAAATAGCTCGCGCTTTACATTTGCAATCTCGTTAGAAAGCTCTTCATCACTTAGCTCTCGCAACTCCTTAGCCTTAGAAAGTGCCATTGCCTAACCCTCCAATCCTTCACGGGCGATAAACTTAGTTTTGAATGGCAGCTTGAAGGAAGCCAAGCGCATTGCCTCGCGAGCAATTTCCTCAGGCACACCTGTAATTTCAAAAATAATCCGACCGGGCTTGATCACAGCAACCCAAAATTCAGGGTTACCCTTACCAGAACCCATACGAGTTTCAGCCGGACGCATAGTCACAGGCTTGTCAGGAAAGACTCGAATCCAAATCTTACCGCCCCGCTTTACATAACGAGTCATCGCACGACGGGCAGCTTCAATTTGACGAGAGGTCATCCAAGAACATTCAGTCGCCTGGAGTGCGTACTCCCCAAAGTTAATTGTGCTGCCACGATGGGCCATACCGCGCATACGGCCGCGATGCTGTTTACGAAATTTTGTTCTTCTGGGACTCAGCATGGTGCTTAAACAGGCTAAATAGTTAAAGAGAAATATTTAGGATTCGTTAGAACGATCCTCAAACTGCTGGCGGCGACGCGGTTGACGACGACGCGGTTGGTTATTAGTGGGTTGAGGGACATCCTCTTGACCCGGAATAATTTCGCCTTTAAAGACCCAGATTTTGACACCTAGAATTCCATAGGTGGTCTGGGCAGTTTTATAGGCATAGTCAATATTGGCGCGTAAGGTATGTAGAGGTACTCGACCTTCACGAGTCCATTCTGTACGGGGCAATCTCAGCTCCATTCAGACGACCACTCACCTGAATCTTGATACCTTCAACACCAGCTCTCTGAGCCCGTTGGATCGTCTGTCGAACAACCCGCCGAAATGATACACGACGCTCTAGTTGTTGAGTAATGTACTCACCAATTAGAGCAGCTTCAGCATCAACACGAGCAACTTCAATCACATTAATGCGAATCTGACGCGTATTGTCCTTAAGCTGTTTCTGCAAACCGGCTCGTAGCGCTTCGATTCCAGTACCACCACGGCCAACAACAACGCCCGGTCGGGCTGTGTGTACTTCTAAGTCAATTTGATCAGCTTTACGAGCAATTTTTATATCAGAGATACCAGCATTATTAAGAGTCTTCTCAATAAACTGGCGAATGACATGATCCTCTTGTAACTGATTGGGATAATGCTTGGAATCGGCATACCAGCAGGAGGCATGCTCCTTGGTAATGCCGAGCCGAAATCCAATCGGGTGAATTTTCTGTCCCACAGATCTTTCCTTAATACAGAGCTAACAGTGAAAAAGCAATAGAGCCTAGCTAGCAGAGCCGGGAGCTACCGCAATCGTGATGTGACAAGTCGGTTTCCGAATTTGATAGGCACGCCCCTGCGCTCGGGGACGATAGCGCTTAAGTACAGGCCCTTGGTCGGCAAATGCTTCACTGATATAAAGATCCACAGGATCTAGACCATTGTTATGTTCAGCATTAGCCACGGCAGAACGGAGCACTTTAAGAATTGGCTCACAAGCTCTATAGGGCATGAATTCAAGAATAATCAGTGCCTCTCGATAAGAAAGACCACGGATCTGATCGAGTACTCTACGCACCTTATGGGGAGACATCCGTATATAACGAGCAACAGACTTAACTTGATTACTACTGTCGATTTCAACCATGGCTAACCTCCCTAACGCCGTGCTTTCTTATCACTCTTCACATGCCCACGAAATGTACGCGTAGGCGCAAACTCACCTAGTTTGTGACCTACCATTTGCTCGCTCACATATACAGGCACATGCTGACGACCGTTATGAACGGCAATGGTATGCCCAATCATCTGAGGGATGATAGTAGAAGCACGAGACCAGGTTTTAATTACCTGCTTGTCTCCTTTTACATTGAGCTTTTCAATCTTTTTGAGCAGATGATCTGCCACAAAAGGACCTTTTTTGAGAGAGCGAGCCATAGTTTCGCCAGCCTAAAAACAATCAGTTAAACAACAAAAGAACTTGTCAACCCATACTGTTGGATCGACACCTATGAGTCACGACCGCCGCGCCCGCGCTTAGAAGACCGACGACGACGACGCACAATCAACGAAGTACTGGCCTTCTTCTTATCACGAGTCTTGTAGCCAAGCGCCGGCTTACCCCAAGGAGTAACAGGACCACTGCGACCAATCGGAGCCCGTCCTTCACCACCACCATGGGGGTGATCAACCGGGTTCATTACACTACCGCGTACTTCTGGACGTCGACCCATCCATCGTTTCCTACCGGCTTTACCAAGGGTGACATTGCGAGCTTCTACGTTGCCCACTTGGCCAATGGTGGCATAGCACTCGCGACGTACCATACGAACTTCACTGGAAGGTAACTTAAGAGTGACATAGCCACCCTCTTTAGCCATTACTTGAGCAGAAGCACCAGCAGCACGAACGATCTGACCGCCGCGACCAGGGTATAGCTCTACGTTGTGAACGGAGGTTCCCAACGGCATCTTGTAGAGCGGCAATGCATTGCCTACTTCAAGGGGCGCATCAGGACCAGCCACGATAGTAGAGCCAACTGCTAATCCGACAGGGTGTAGGATATAGCGCTTCTCACCATCCTCGTATTGAACCAAAGAAATACGGGCGTTTCGGTTTGGATCATATTCAATCGAAAGCACTTCAGCGGCCATCTCTCGCTTATTCCGCTTGAAATCGATTAAGCGGTAAAGACGCTTATGTCCCCCCCCCCGATGGCGACAGGTAATGACACCACGATTGTTTCTTCCTTTAGCACGATGAACAGAGCGCGTTAGTTTCTTTTCCGGCTTACTCCGAGTGATTTCTGAAAAGTCAGAAACACTGCGCTCACGAGTACCTGGAGTCAGAGGCCGATAAGTACGAATTCCCATGATTTTATCTGCAAACTAATTGAGTGCTAAGACCAGTTCTATACATCTGGGAAGAGGGGAATGCTATCGCCCTCAGCGAGGGTAACAACCGCCCGCTTGTAGGTAGGCTTATAGCCTATAAAACGCCCGAGGCGTTTCTTTTTGCGAGGCGGGTTCATGGTACTGATACCAGTTACCTTGACGTCAAATAAAGCTTCAACCGCCGCTTTAATCTCAGTTTTTGTCGCTTTGGGAGCAACTTCAAAGGTGTACTGGTTATTTTCCAGGTTTAAAGTTGCTTTTTCAGTAATAAGAGGCTTCCGAATAATATCGGGCAGATTTCGAGAATCAATTGCCTTAGGCACTGTATACCTCCTGAATTTTCTCGAGGGCAGCCGCTGTCACTACTAATCGATCAGCTAGAACAATGTCGTAAGCATTTAGGTTCGTAGCCAGGATAAGTTTGATGTTGGCCACATTGCGCACAGAACGATAAATCACATCATTCTTCTCAGCCGTAATCATCAAAACCTTTTGGTCGGGCTCCACGCCCCAACGTTTCATGGCCGAAAGCACCTCTTTTGTCTTAGGTGCAGAGAGCTGATCAGCAAAATTCTGAACGACGACCATATCGTCCACTCGGCTTTGAAAGGCTGTTCGCAAAGCCAAGCGTCGCTCCTTGCGATTCATCTTGACTTCAAAATCGCGGGGCTTAGGACCAAAAATCACACCACCACCACGCCATAGAGGGGAGCGATTAGACCCAGCCCGCGCACGACCAGTGCCTTTTTGCCGCCAAGGCTTACGGCCACCTCCACGCACCTCAGAGCGTGTTTTTGAGGACAGGGTGCCTTGGCGAGAGTTATGCATCTGACGCACAACAGCGCGATGAACGATGTGGGCCGCGTTATCGGCGTTGGCTACCTTCAAATCAAGGGTGGCGGTTCCCGCATCAGCTCCCTGCCAATCTTTTATTACACAATCAACCATGATGATTTTCTACCCCCCTTATTTCTTGCCAACAATATTTGCAGGGGTAATGTTCAGTAGTGCGCCTGGCTTTCCGGGAACAGCACCTTTAATCAGCAGAACATTACGCTCGCCGTCAACCTTAACCACTGAGAGTTTACGCACTGTGACCTGTACGTTACCCAGTTGACCAGCCATCTTTTTCCCTGGATAAACTCGACCAGGCGTAGTACCCGGACCAATAGAACCCGGTAGTCGGTGATTCTTAGAACCGTGGGTCATAGGACCACGACTAAAGTTATGACGCTTCTGGTTACCTGCAAATCCCTTACCAATGCTCTTACCGGAAATATCCACTAGCTGGCCAGCTTCAAAAATATCGGCAGACAGGGTTTGACCCAACTCATAAGTAGTGCTGTCACTCACGCGATACTCGCGTAAGTGACGTAGCTTGACATCTCCTGCTTTCTTAAGGTGGCCCAGTTCAGGCTTACTTAGCGCTTTCTCTGCTACTTCCTGATAGCCAAGCTGCACGGCGCAGTAGCCATCGGTTTGCTGCGTTTTAACTTGGGTCACAACGCAGGGGCCAGCTTGAATGACAGTTACTGGCACAGCGTTGCCAGTGTCATCAAACACCTGAGTCATTCCCAGCTTTGTCCCGAGAATACCGACAGACACAATCAATCTCCGACTAAACATTTCAGCCAGCTTACTTAGAAGCAGCCAGCATTTTGAGCTCCTTGTTGTTTCACAGCGGGAGCAATTTCTCAGAAAAATCAACAAGACCCCATAGGCGCTTGCAACTTTCCCAAAAATTCAATCGTATTGGATTGAATACTCTTTATCGTGAGCTAGAACCTTAAACAAGCGACCAATACAAGTCAATGCATTAGTGCATGGTCCTTTGAGCTGAGTTAAGGATGCCTTAGACTTAAGCAGATGTACCGCTTAGTATCTAATTTTGGCAGCGGTCTATAATATTACAGAGATTTGACACGAATGTCCATTATTTTTCTGAAGATATTCTGCATTCCCCGTTAGTAAGTTTGTTTTGGCTCTACAAAAAGTCTATGGGGTTCATGTAAAGTTGCCTGTCAATGCCACTCTTATACCCACTAATATGTATATAGAGGAATTACTTTGTATGTGAAAGGCTGTTCACACAAGCTATGGGATTACTGGTATTAGGCAATCGATTTGTCCGTGATTTGGAAAGTAACGGTGCTCTGGCAGTACGGGTACCGTTAGAGGGTGGTTTTGAGGGGCGCTACCAACGTCGGATGCGCGCGGCAGGCTACGAAAGCTTACATATGACAGCTCGTGGTTTGGGGGATTTATCTGCCTACTTAGGCGACGTCCATGGTGTCCGTCCCCCTCATCTGGGTAAAAAAAATTCGGGACAAGCAGCTGTTGGCGAGCGCTACTTCATACCACCAGTTCTCGGATATCGATTGGAGCGAATGGCTCCAGGCATGAAAGGGATAATGCTTTGGTTGATTGAAGGCCATATTCTGTCGAACCAAGAGCTAGCGTTTTTGTCCGCTATGTGCGTCTCCGACTCACGTATCAAGGTAGTGGTTGAACTGGGGGGCGATCGTTCCTTCAAGTGGTTTCCCTTAAATGACGCCGTACAATCTGCATAACCTGCCCCATTGGTGTATTTAAAGTAAGAACACTTGTTCTATAATGGCCACAGACGATAGGTTAATTAGGTTACTCAGTACGAGATAGCATAGGCGGGTGAGTACTCGGCACCAATCGCTAGAGGCCCTAAGGCTTGGTCAATGGTTCAAGCTTATTTGCGGCGCTAGCTACCAAGATGTCTTAAAGATTCGAAATTTGTCCCTGGTATATAGCTTGGCAGGGACGGATTGTATCGATGTGGCAGCAGATCTGTCGGTGGTTCATGCAGCATTGGAAGGAATTGCCACGGCTCAGTCCATTGCTCCAGGGCGTTCACCATGGCTGATGGTGAGCTTAAATGATGGTCAAGATCCTCATTTTCGTAAGGCGTGGTTTGATCTTCAACGATGTCCAAGCCATTGTGACAGACCGTGCGAAAGAATATGTCCAGCCGATGCCATATTGCCGATTTCACCAGCATTAGAAAATGCTTCTGTGGGATTGGGTGTCTTAGCCGAGCGCTGTTACGGCTGCGGTCGCTGTTTGCCAATTTGTCCCTACGGTGTGATTAAAGAGCATTCGATCACACGATCTGTCGAGGAAATTTTACCTACTCTATTTCCATATATAGATGCCATTGAAATCCATACTCAAATTGGTCGACAAGTAGAATTCCAAAATCTTTGGAGGCAGCTGACTCCTTATGTCTCTCAGTTGCAGCTAGTTGCCATCAGCTGCCCTGATAGTTCTCCGCACAATGACGCAATTATTGACTACCTTGCTCAGGTATATCAGTTGATGTCGCCAAAACCAAACCAGCTTTTGTGGCAAACTGACGGTCGCCCCATGAGCGGTGATATTGGTAAGGGTACTACCCGTGCAACTATTCGATTGGCTCAAAAAGTCTTAAATGCGTGTTTACCTGGCTATGTTCAACTAGCGGGCGGAACAAACGGATACACCGTGGACAAGTTGCGATCTCTAAATTTACTCAAGACATCCCATCGATTCATGGATGAGGCCGAACCAAAGGCCATTAATGGCATAGCTTATGGTAGCTACGCACGACGGCTAGTCAATGTCGGAGATGATCGTCTGGAAAAGCAACCTAAACAGTTGTGGCAGCAAGTTAGTTTAGCCCGTAATTTAGTCGGTCAAATCAAACCTAGTGTTTACGGTGAATCCCATATTTCACAATTCTTAAGGCATTATGACCAATCGTTATCAATCCCAGTTGTCGCTATCCCTCCATAGCTTTTACAACCGGAGGCAATTCTAGGCCGCAGCTTATTTCCCATCTGCACCTGTTTTTATAATTCTCTTTTTTTTCAGATCTATGGCTCGTTCAGACGATTATCAGCCCGCGCCTGAATCGACTTCTTTATTGTCCAGCAATAACTCCCCAATTCATGATGATTTGGATCAGCTGCTCAACATCTTGCCAACTGCACTGCGTCAGCCGCTAAGTGAACATCCCCAACGCCATCGACTAATTGAGGTGATTCTCGATTTAGGCAGACGGCCTGAAGCCAGATTTCCAGGGCAAGCGGACTATCTTTCAGAGCAGGTGATCTCCAGTGAAGATTTGAACCATTGCATTGAGCGAGTGGGCACGTTTGGTGGCGATAACCGAGCTGGCATTGAAAAAACACTGCACCGCATTAGCGCTATGCGGAATCGAGGCGGCACCATTATCGGTCTGACCTGTCGAGTAGGTCGTGCCGTCTTTGGCACTGTCGAGATGATTCGTGACCTGGTAGAGGCGGGACGCTCGATTTTATTGTTAGGTCGACCGGGAGTAGGCAAAACTACAGCCTTGCGAGAAATTGCCCGTGTCCTGGCGGATGATCTCAACAAACGTGTAGTGATTATCGACACATCTAATGAAATTGCTGGCGATGGAGATATTCCACACCCTGCTATTGGTCGCGCCAGACGGATGCAAGTGGCCCGACCAGAGCAGCAGCATCAGGTCATGATTGAGGCTGTGGAAAACCACACTCCTGAGGTAATTATCATTGATGAGATCGGCACCGAGCTTGAAGCCTTGGCAGCTCGTACCATTGCGGAGCGAGGGGTACAGCTGGTGGGTACAGCCCACGGCAACCAGTTGGAAAATTTGATTAAAAACCCTACGCTGGCCGATTTAATCGGTGGGATTCAAACCGTTACCCTGGGCGATGACGAAGCACGCCGTCGTGGCAGTCAAAAGAGTGTATTGGAGCGCAAAGCCCCTCCAACATTTGATATGGCTATTGAAATGCTGGAACGACAGCGTTGGGTAGTCCATGAAGATGTGGCGGTTACCATCGATCATCTACTCAGGGGGCGGATACCTGAAACGCAGGTACGTACGATTGGCGAAACTGGCAAAGTGGTGATTACCCATGAGCTGCCAGACATTGTTAGCCAACGTCGCAGTACACGGCGCACTGGCAGCAGAGGCTGGCGGGAAGCTGGCCAGATGGCACCTGTTGCCTCGCCGAGTTCTCGCCGTTCTGGTCCTACACCGTTGCCAGTGCCGCCAACAGCAACTGACGATTTTCAGGCACTATTAGATCAACAGCTGGATACGGGCAATTTGGAGCTGTCTACACCAGTCGGCCCCAATGGGGAGGACTTGGTTCCGATTTATCCCTATGGCATTAGCCGAGAACAGCTGCACCATGTCATTGATACGCTCAAACTGCCAATTGCAATCACTAAGGAGCTAAGTGTAGCTCAAGCCGTGCTGGCATTGCGATCGCATGTGCGCAACCACTCTAAACTCAAGACCATTGCCAAATCTCGTCAGCTGCCTATCTACACAGTCAAGTCCAACACCATTCCCCAGATCACGAGGGCATTACAGCGGCTATTAGATATTGATCCTAGAGATCAATCAGTCGCTATCGATCTTTCCCTATTTACCCGCCAAGGCGAAGACGACGAGTTAGAAGCCCTTGAAGAGGCCAGACTGGCCGTAGAACAAATCGTCATTCCTAAAGGTCAACCCGTCGAACTACTGCCTAGATCTGCCAAGATCCGAAAAATGCAGCATGAATTAGCTGAACACTATCGGCTTAAGTCGCTGAGTTTTGGGGATGAACCTAATCGTCGACTGCGAATTTTTCCAGCTTAGTTAAATTCTTTAAGTAGGGACCTAAGCACCTGAAATTTCTCCTCGGTCCCCCATTCCGATAAGATAAACACTACAGGCCCAGTCGCCAGGCACATTAAAGTGACGCCGTCTTAATTGGGAACTAAATTTATGAAACGTATTTTGTCTCGTTTGTTGGCATTTACCCTAGTAGCACTGCTGGGTCTCACCGGCTGCGGCGGTGATGGTATGGGAGCCGACGGTCTCAGTGGAAACTACCGCCAAGATACGATGGCAGTGGTAGATACTCTTAGAGCTGCCATCGAACTTCCTGCAGATGCCCCCAATCTTCCTGAAGTGCGTGCTCAAGCAAGACAGCAAATCAATGCCTTTTCAGCTCGCTATCGTCGGTCTGCTAGTGCCGCCAGCCTCAGTTCATTTGCTACCATGCAAACTGCCCTGAATGCGTTGGCAGGTCACTATAGCTCTTATCCTAATCGCCCCATTCCACAAAAACTTAAGACTCGCCTTGAGCAGGAGTTCAAACAGGTTGAAATGGCACTGCGTCGAGAAGCTTAGTCGAGAACGCTTAATTCAGAAACAGAATTTTTCTTGGCCCCGTTGACTATAAATCAACGGGGTTTTGCATTAAAAGCCATTGCCGCTATCTATAGAAGCAGGCTGTCTAGTAGCAATAGTCCCGACTCTCTATCAACTATTCGAAACATAAATTAATTGACCGTTTGTCAAGCCATTTGCTAGAATCACACTTCTGTAGGCAAGTTTTTATTATATTTCCAGCATGAAAGTACGGGCATCTGTCAAAAAGATGTGTGACAAGTGCCGAGTGATACGTCGGCGCAGTCGAGTTATGGTGATTTGTTCTAACCCTAAGCATAAACAACGTCAGGGTTAGCCCACTGTAACGAGTTTAACGATTTATTTCACATTCAACTTTGCAGTTGTGAACTCACTTGTGAGAATTGACATAACTGCACGGCAGCAAACTAGGGAGAAAACACGGTGGCACGTATTGCAGGCGTTGACCTACCCAGGGATAAGCGCATTGAAATTGGGTTAACCTACATCTATGGTATCGGTCTAAGTCGTTCAAAAGAAATCTTGGCAAAGACTGGGGTCAATGCTGATATTCGCGTTAAGGATTTAGCGGACAGCGATGTAGCTAAACTTCGGGAAGTCGTTGAAAACGACTATCAGATCGAAGGGGATCTGAGACGTTGGGAGAGCATGAATATTAAGCGGTTGATGGACATTGGCTGCTATCGAGGACGTCGCCACCGCATGGGGCTACCGGTGCGGGGGCAGCGCACTCGTACAAATGCACGCACGCGGCGAGGTAAGCGTTTAGCCATTGCTGGTAAGAAAAAGCCTGGTAAGAAATAAATCAATTTTTGTAGGTAGGTCCTGATAGGTCAATCTGCAGGTGATCTTTACATGAGGGTTGCCAATTGGGACATGCGTGGTACAACAGGAAAGATATTTTGACAAGAAGAGCTTCCGGGTAGACAACTTTAATTTTGTTCAACGGTTGCAAGAGGTTTTGAAGAGTTAACGTATTCGGAATACAAGAATTATGGCAAAAGGCGTCAAGCGCGCGGGTGGACGCAAATCTAAAAAAAATGTCCCAAATGGTGTCGTCCACATCCAATCGACATTCAATAACACAATTGTCACCATTACAGACACCAAAGGTGATGCAGTGTCATGGGCATCGGCAGGGTCTAGCGGCTTTAAAGGTGCTAAGAAAGGTACTCCGTTTGCTGCTCAGACTGCTGCAGACAGTGCTGCCCGACGCGCCATGGATCAGGGGATGCGCCAGGTTGAAGTCATGGTTAGCGGTCCGGGTGCTGGTCGCGAAACTGCCATTCGTGCTTTACAAGGGGCTGGGTTGGAAATCACTTTGATTCGAGATGTTACCCCCATTCCCCATAACGGTTGTCGCCCGCCGAAGCGTCGCCGTGTTTAAGAATTTGATACCTATCAGCTAATACATTAGCCAACAGGCCATAGCTATTCAAGGGAGGTCACTGTAGTGGGACAGTTTCAAGTTGAATGTGTAGAGTCGATTGTTGATGACGACCAGAGTCAATTTAGTCGGTTTGTCATTGAGCCCCTTGAGCGTAGTCAGGGTATTACCGTAGGTAATGCGCTCAGGCGAGTATTGCTCTCTAATTTGGAAGGTGCGGCCATCACCGCTGTACGTATGGCCGGGGCCAATCACGAATTTGCCACTATTCCAGGCGTTCGTGAAGATGTTTTGGATATTATCCTCAACCTGAAGGAGGTTGTCCTCAAAACCTATACCAATCAACCACAAATCGGTCGTTTGGCTGTGCAGGGTCCGGCAACAGTCACAGCTGCCCATTTTGAACTACCTGCTGAAGTAGAGTTGATCAACCCAGATCACTATGTAGCATCGGTTGCTCAAGGTCATACCCTTGAAATGGAATTTCGGGTGGAAAATGGTCGTGGCTATCGAGCGGTGAGCAACAATCGGGATGAAGCGGCTGCTTTGGACTTCATGCAGATTGATGCTATTTTCATGCCTGTTCGCAAAGTTAATTACTCTGTTGAAGAAACGATTGTTGGTGCCGATCAGCCCAAGGATCGTCTAATCATGGAAGTTAACACCAACGGTAGCCTTACGCCTCAACAGGCCATGAGTCAGGCTGCGGATATTCTGGTGGACCTCTTCAATCCACTTAAGGATGTTACCCTTGAGCCCAAGCGGGATGAGGATGTTAAAGAGGAAGACACCACCTATCAAATTCCGATTGAGGAGCTGCAGCTCTCTGTACGAGCCTATAACTGTCTCAAGCGAGCTCAAATTAATTCAGTCTCCGATTTACTGGATTACAGCCAGGAAGATCTCCTAGAGATCAAGAACTTTGGCCAAAAGTCAGCGGAAGAAGTTGTTGAAGCGTTGCACTATCGTCTAGGCATCATGCTGCCGATGGAGAAGCCAGCCAAGTCATCTTAACGTTCTAGTTTTCGGCCCTGAAACATTTCAGGCCATCCATCCGAAGCCCCAGGCTTCGGTTTTTTCTTGTCTATAGACCACATCTAACACAGAGGATATCTCCATGCGCCACCGCCGCCGCACCCCCCAACTAAGCAAACCTGCCGACCAGCGTCGTGCTTTGTTGCGATCGCTCACCACCGAACTGATTCGCCACGGTCGAATCAAAACTACACTTACCCGTGCTAAAGCTGTTCGTTCCGAAGCTGAACGGATGATTACTCTGGCTAAGGAAGGTTCCCTGGCTGCTCGTCGTCGAGCCATGGGATACATGTATGACAAGGATCTGGTTCATGCTTTATTTGAGCAGGCTCCTTCCCGCTATGGGGATCGCCAAGGTGGCTATACCCGTATCGTGCGTACGGTGAGTCGTCGAGGCGATAACTCCGTAATGGCTATTATCGAGCTCACTTAGTCCTCTCAATGGCCAATCGTACGCCTGCTAAACAGCTTGAAGCTGTCCCTAAAGCCAACCAAGGTACTCAACGGGTAGCCATTGTTATTCAATATCAGGGCACCCATTTCTACGGATGGCAACGTCAACCGGAAAAGCGTACGGTACAGGCGGAGATTGAGACAGCGATTTCGTTATTACTGGGCTATCACGTGACCATCCATGGCGCAGGGCGTACTGATACGGGAGTTCATGCAGCCGCCCAAGTGGCACATTTTGATGCTCCTAAGGTTATTCCAGCTTACCGTTGGGCATCTATCCTTAATCATCGATTATGTGAAGACATTGTGATCCGTGCTGCTGCCCAGGTCCCTGATGACTGGCATGCACAGTATTCAGCCCAATGGCGACGGTATCGATACACCATCTATACCGATGCCTATCCCAACCTCTTTATTCGTCCCTATGCATGGCATTTTTACCATGACCCTTTGGACGATCAGCTAATGCAGTCGGCATTGACCCCCATGGTGGGTTATCATGAGTTAACTGCGTTTCATCGCGCGGGATCTAGTCGTGCCCATTCGTGGGTTGAGTTGCAAGCGGCTGAATGTTCCCGGCGAGGACCGTTTGTTCAGATTGAGCTGCAGGCTGCCGGTTTTCTCTACGGCATGGTACGTCTAGTGGTTGGCTTGTTAGTGAGTGTGGGGCGAAACCGCCTGACTCCTGCTGCTTTTACTGAACTTTGGCAGTCAGGGCGTCGTGATTTAGTAAAGCATGCCGCACCTGCCGGTGGCCTTTGTCTACTGAGGGTAGGTTACCAACATTTCCCCTTTGTGCCGGACGCTTGGTTTGATACCCAACCGCAGTTAATGCTGCAGTCCACCCCAAAGAATTTGGCTGTTTAGATGCTGTGAGCAGTGCATCGTATCTCAGCACTTTTGCGACAGCAGCAGTCACCTTTTATCCAATTCGTTGATCCAAAGCCTAAGCATGTTTAAGACCTACATTCCTCCTGTTCAAGAAATAGACAAAAAATGGTACGTTGTCGACGCTGCTGATAAGCGGTTGGGTCGTCTCGCTACAGAAATTGCCAGCATCCTACGAGGGAAAAATAAGCCCACGTTTACACCCAACATGGATACGGGTGACTTTGTTATTGTTATCAACGCAGAGAAGGTAGACGTTACTGGTAGAAAGCGTGAGCAGAAACTGTATCGTCGCCATTCGGGTCGTCCCGGCGGCATGAAAGTTGAAACCTTTGACCAGCTACAGAACCGCATTCCCGAACGTATTGTTGAGAAGGCTGTCAAAGGCATGCTGCCCAAAAATGCCCTCGGACGAAAGTTATTTACGAATCTGAAGGTCTATGCGGGTCCTGAGCATCCCCACGAAGCTCAAAAACCTGAAACTATTGATATCTAATCGCCTGTACTAGCAAATTTAGAGGAGAACATAATTCCATGTCAGAAGGACAGTCCGATCGCGTTGTTTATTGGGGTACTGGTCGTCGTAAAGCGGCTGTTGCCCGTGTACGTCTGGTCCCTGGCGACGGCAAGCTTGTCGTCAATGGTAAGCCTGGTGAAACCCATTTACAAAATAATGCTGCTTATATGTCAGCGACTAAGGCTCCGCTTGAAACCCTCGGACTGGAAGCTGACTACGATATTTTAGTTAATGTTCGCGGTGGTGGTCTAACGGGGCAAGCCGATGCAATTAAGCTTGGTGTTGCTCGTGCCCTTTGCGAATTAGACCCCGCTAATCGCGGTCCTTTGAAAATTGAGGGGTATCTAACCCGTGATCCCCGTTGTAAGGAACGTAAGAAGTATGGTTTGAAGAAGGCCCGTAAGGCATCTCAGTTCTCCAAGCGTTAAGTTTGGGCCTTATTCCTTCTATTTTTAGATATTTCACTACCCGGAACAGAACAATGCCAAAAGCTAACATTCATCCCGAGTGGTATCCCGATGCTAAGGTTTACTGCGACGGCAAATTAATTATGACTGTGGGCTCCACTAAGCCTGAGCTTCATGTAGACGTATGGTCTGGTAACCATCCTTTCTATACAGGCACACAGAAGATTATCGATACGGAAGGTCGTGTAGAGCGCTTCTTGCGTAAGTATGGTATGGCTGACGATAGTAAAAAGAGCGACGACAGCGCCGAAGGCTAGCTGCTAATCATGTCATCTTACTACCCCGAGGGACTTAGTCTATTCCTCGGAGTTTTTGTATTTGATATCTTCTAGTCGCACCAAACCGTTGACACACTTGAGTAACTTCTATGGCTGAGCAATATCTCCTCGACAAACTTAAGTCGGTTGACCAAACTTTTGAAGAACTCACTCGGCGTCTGGCCGATCCAGACGTGGCTAAAGACCCAGATGAGTTTCAAAAAATTGCTAAAGCCCGTGCTTCGTTAGAGGAAACTATTGACACTTATAACAATTGGAAAAAAGCTCAGTCAGATTATGAAGGAGCCCAAGAAGTTCTCAAAGAATCTGCGGGCGACGACGAACTGCGAGAAATGGCGGTAATGGAAGTCAAAGAACTTCAGGACTCCATTGCTGCTTTAGAAACACGGCTAAAAATACTTCTACTCCCGCGAGATCCAAACGATGACAAGAACATCATGTTGGAAATCCGTGCCGGGGCTGGTGGCGATGAAGCGGGTATCTGGGCAGGAGATTTACTGCGCATGTACTCGCGCTATTCTGAAGGTCAGGGATGGAAAGTCCAGGCGGTTAGTCAGTCAGCGGCTGATATGGGAGGCTGTAAAGAAGCCATTCTAGAAATTACCGGAGACCAGGTTTACAGCAAACTCAAATTCGAAGCAGGTGTCCACCGTGTGCAGCGGGTACCGGCGACAGAAACAAGCGGTCGTGTCCATACCTCAACAGCTACCGTAGCAGTAATGCCGGAAGTGGACGATGTGGAAGTAAAAATTGATTCAAAAGATATTGAGCTGACCACGGCTCGTTCGGGGGGGGCGGGTGGTCAGAACGTGAACAAGGTGGAGACTGCTGTAGACTTGTTTCACAAACCCACAGGCATTCGAATTTTTTGTACCGAAGAGCGATCGCAACTGCAAAACCGGGAGCGCGCTATGCAAATTTTACGGGCTAAGCTCTACGAAATGATGCTCCAAGAGCAGCAGGCCGAGGTCACTGATATGCGTCGATCCCAAGTCGGTACCGGATCACGTTCTGAAAAAATTCGCACATACAACTATAAAGATAATCGAGTCACCGATCATCGTCTGGGACAAAACTTTAGTTTGTCTCCAGTGCTAGAAGGACATATCGAAATCATGGTGCAATCCTGTATTACTCAAGATCAGCAGGCCAAGCTAGAACAGCTGGCAGCGGAAACTGAAACGCCAGTCTAAAACAGGTATAGGATTCAGAGAGACTAATAACCGTTTACTTTAGTAATTTGCTAGAGTCCTCATAACTCATATCCTCCTGACCATGGCAAAATTTCTGCATGTTGCCGATGTGCACTTGGGTTTTGACCGCTACAACAGTAAAGTACGCACCACAGATTTTTTCTACACACTCCAGGATGTGTTTGAGCGATATGCCATTGGTAAAGCGGTAGATTTTGTGGTCATTGCCGGTGATCTATTTGAGCATCGGATGATTCAGCCTGCCATTTTGAATCAGGCTCAGCTCTGTCTCCAACAGCTACAAACAGCTGGGATTCCAGTGATTGCTATTGAAGGCAACCATGATAACTGTCCCTATGGCACAAAAACTAGCTGGTTGCGCTATCTGTCGGACTGGGGCTTACTCAAACTGCTAGAGCCTGGCCAAGGTGAAACCCCATATAGTCCCTGGAATGATGAGGCCAAACGGGGCGGCTACATTGATCTCGATTGTGGTGTGCGAGTGCTAGGTTCCAGCTGGTATGGTGCTGCCGCTCCCAAAGCCATCGAACAGCTGGCAAATGCTATGGCAGAACTGCCTCCGGGACCCAGTTCAACCGTTTTCCTGTTTCACCACGGTTTAGAGGGCCAAATTGCTCGCTATTCAGGGGCTCTACGGTATGGGGATCTACTTCCCCTCAAAGCAGCCGGTGTGAACTATCTTGGCCTAGGACACATTCACAAACATTATACCGTCGATAATTGGGTGTTTAACCCTGGTTCCCTAGAAGCCAACAATGTTGAGGAGGGTACGTTTGAGCGGGGTGCCCTGCTGGTGGAAATTTCTGATGGAACAGTGAGTGCTCAATTACAAACCGATTACCGTCAGCGGCCCATCGCTCGCCTTTCATTAAAGTTACGTGGGCAAGAGGCATTAGAAGATATTGAAGGATTAGCGCTCAAGGTTATCGACCGGGCAATTGCTCAAAAACAAGTGGTGCTCGAACACCAATCCATTGTTGAATTACGTATCGAGGGGCAGGTTGGATTTGATCGTCTAGAACTGGATACCCGCCAGCTCCAGACGATATTGCAAGAACGCAGTCATGCGCTGATTTTTCTACTCAAATATGATGTGGACAATGTCGCTTACGGCGCATCACTTCCTGACGATGGTGACCGTCATCAGATTGAACGAGAGATTTTTACCGATCTTTTGTCGGCTAATAACGTTTACAAAAAACGAGCCACACACCTGGCTACTGGCCTCATAGATCTAAAGGAGCGTCAACTGATTGGTGAGAACGAAGAGATTCTCTATACGTTAGTGGAAGAGATGTTAGACCCATCTTAAAAACGTCCGTTCAAAACGCCTGCTAAGTATTCGCGTTAAGATTGCGGCAACCCTGTATAGCTATCGGTTAAATACGTGCAACCAATGGTTGCGCACCAAGCTACATACACCACCGTCACTACCATCAGAGGTATATCCATGGGTTTGGATCGATCGCCAGAACAGTTGCTAAAAATAGGGCTAGCAGCTCTTAAACAAAAAGATTATGGGCGTGCGATCGCAACGTTTGAGCAACTACATCGGACCAAGGATATCAGCACAAGCCATCGCCTGAAAGCTCAAATGGGTCTGATTCGAATCTATGAAGCTCAAGGAGACCATACCCAGGCTCAAGACCTCTGTAAACCTCTGCTTAACAATCGCAGTCAGGCCATTCGGCAATGGGCTCATGAAAAATTTCAACAGTTAGCGGCGGGCAGTTCATCTGCTGAGCAATCTGTCAGCACCACTGGTAATACTACCCAAACCAGTGGGTTTGTTTCTAGCAATAGTGGGTTTGTCCCTTTCAATGCCGATAGTCCCAAGGTCACGGATCCCCCCATAGATAATGCTACAGATGAGCCTACTGATCGTCAGATAGGACCATCTCTGTTTCACTATCAGACCCTTAACAAGACTCGCAGTATTGATGCTGAGGATCTCAGTATCAACAAATCTCTTATTGACCAATCTTCTATCGATAAATCTTCTGTCGACCACAGCCCACCTAAACCCCAACCCCTTAAATCTGATAGCCCTCCACAAAGGGCGACTCAGATTCCAATACAACAAAAATCACCTAAAGAGACTTCTCCATTAGCTAAGTGGCCTGAAACTTGGCCCCAAGGAAGTCGTCTCAATACCTTAAAATCTCTAGGTAAGGTTAGTATGGGTCGGCTGTGGTTAGTACAGTTAGTGACCATTCCAATTGTTTTACTCATAGTCCGTTGGCTAGTAAAAACTGTTCTAACAATCACCCGTAATTATCTGCAGTTTATCGATCGGATATTGCCGATAAATGTCCGACTCGCCGATTTTTTCTGGGGGTCTCAAACTTGGACTGTGATTATTGGCCTTGGTCTGCTCACCCTGGTTGCTCCTTGGCTATGGCAATGGTTGCTACGTCCTACTGCTCTCACTAACCAACAAATACAAACCCATAGTCCTGAAGCCGCCCAGTTATTACGCCGTCTCTGCACTAAACGTCGCTGGCCTTCACCCAAGATTCAGCTCCTTGCTAGTGACCTCCCACTCATTTTTTCCTATGGCTGGCAACCACGCTACGGTCAGCTTGTGGTCAGCCAGGGGCTACTTGATCGCTTAGAAGCTGATGAGTTAGCCGCCATTATCATGTATGAAATGAGCCACTGGTCAAATCTAGACTGGGCATTTTTCTCCACCCTTGGGCTGCTGCTGCAGGGCGTTCATCGTGGCTATTGGTTTTTGGCTCGATGGGGTCAGGATCGCCCCATGTTGCTAAAAATCACAGCAGGCGCTCTGGCAACTCTGACTTATGGTATTTTTTGGCTACTGACCCAGGCTAGTTGTGGCTTAGCCCGGACTCGCATCCCCTACCGAGATCGCAATACCGCCGAACTCACAGGCAATCCCAATGGCCTGATGCGCGCCTTAGCCAAACTCTCAACAGCCATGACCCATGCCATTGACAAACAAGGATACACACCACCCCTCCTAGAAAGTTTGAACCTGATGCTGCCGGTTGGTCCAGATAACAACTCATCAATTCAACACCTTGCCTGGGGAGCATTTAACCCATTACGTCACTGGTTATCGCTCAATCAGAGCCATCCCCCCTTAGGGGATAGGCTCTATATTCTCAGCGCCTATGGACGGCATTGGCGGCTAAAATCGAGTCTCAACTTCGCCCACCTCCGGCTAAATGGCGCGCGCAGCCTCTCTCCAAGCGACTGGCAAGCTCTATTATCCCAGGGTGGGGCTTGGTTTGGATTGTTCTT
Source organism: Cyanobacteria bacterium P01_F01_bin.13 (assembly GCA_039191365.1). GTDB lineage: Bacteria > Cyanobacteriota > Cyanobacteriia > Phormidesmidales > Phormidesmidaceae > Leptothoe. The sequence goes on from JBCCXQ010000003.1 coordinate 19,957, forward strand.
TGGACTCGGTGTAGCCATGACAATGTGGTTAGTGGGTGCGATCGCGACAAGTCTTGACAGTCCTCTACTGGCTTGGCTCTACAAAGATCGTAGTATTCTCATCAGCATGCCGCTCATTGGCGCAGCCACTGGCCATTTGCTCCGGATAAATGCCTTTTTCCCAGAAATCTCAGACTCGCTGCCCAGTAATGAAGCGAAATTAGCCATCTGGCAAACCGATCCAACCCTGATTCCCATCAATAGTCGTCCTGTTAAAATCAACGGCATTCTGACAGGCCGCCCAGCTCTAGCCAATTGGCTAGGACAGGAATGGCGGCTACATACCAGCCACGGAAGTATTAAACTGCACTATGCCAATTACTTCGGCCCCTTGAGTAATCTAAGAGGACTAGCTCCGTGGCTACATCAACCAATACAAGTAACCGGTTGGTTTCGTCGCGGACATCACATTTGGATCGACATTCACCGACTCCACACACCTCAAAATCAAATCAAACCTGCCAACCATCCAATCTGGGCAATTGTTATTAGTCTCATCCCTCTAAGTTATGGTTTCTGGCTAGTGTTTAGAGGGGGGTAAGCTACAGGTGAGCAATAGGCAAAAGTAGTAACTAACCAATTCTCTCAAATTTGCAAGTTGGTCATTTACCACCAGTTCTTGAAATCTTTTGAACTCAGTCCAGTTAATTAACTGTATGAGATTGGTTGGTTCTATATGATGTCAATGCAGGATCGAGAACACATGTCTTAATACCTTGAGATTCATTATCTAGCCCATTGTTCTGCAGTAAAGGGTTTTACCTCTTTTCTTATTAAATGCCACAATAATTTAATAGTGAGGCCTACTCTACGTTATCTTTAGGGAGCCTTCACTAAAAAAACCAGTGAATAGCTTGGCTTGGCATCAGAGAGCGTGATACCTTGATGGAGTAGAGATACGGTCTTATTCATCATTTCATGCAGTAAGAGACCTTTGGTCAGGAAAGTGATAAGTCGTTTTTTTAGTGGCTGCTACCAAAGGTTGGAGATGATTACCATAGACCACCCGGTTATGGGGTTTTGGTTGATAAAAGCAGTTGATCGCTTAAAATGGCCAACTAGTTTTGCTGCGGTTCGTCACTTGTCAAATCACTTAAAGCCATGGCTACAAATTTTCTTCTAGAGATTCTGAGTTCTAGAATTGATTAGCTGTTTTTTGTTTGCCCATCCGCCGCAAATGTTTTTTAGATCTGTTTAAGAGGTATCCCATGTCAGTGCGCTTATATATCGGCAATCTACCCCGTGATTTAGAACGCGAGGAGTTTGAAGCTGTCTTTTCAGAAGATGTTGATAATATCGTTTCGGTCAAGTTAATCGCTGATCGCAAAACTGGCAAGTGTCGCGGATTTGGTTTTGTAACCGTTAAAACTGACGAAGTTGCAGACGCTCTTGTGAGCAAGTACAACGGCCAGGCTTTGCAAGATGCTACCCTCAAAGTTGAGAAAGCCATGCCTCGAACCAAGGAAAATGAGGGGACTAGCAATAATGCCAACAATAATCGAAAAGGTGGTGGCAAGCGGAACAGTGGTGGACGTAAGCCTGCCAGCTACTCTTCGCCTGCTCCAGAAAGTACCCAACCTGACCCTCGTTGGGCTTCTGATTTAGCTAAATTGAAGGAAATGCTGGCAGCGCAAACCACTCCTTCCTAGCGGTCTTATCTAGACAAAAAATAGTAAAAGGAGGTCAGAGGGCTAAGTCCTGGCCTCCTTTTACTATTTTTTGCCAACTGGCTAGTTTCCTTGACCTTTAGCCTGAAATCAAATCACTACGGGGATACCTTACAGAACCCGAGCACGCATTAACGCAGAAGGTAAACACAGCAGCTTTTGTACCGTAGGTACAAAAGCACGTCGATTAAAGACATCGTACTGGTTTTCAGCAATTACGTCTAAAATTTTTCGGTAGAGCATCAGGGCTGACCAAACAGGCCAACGAGCATCAGGGCTGAGCACTGTAATACCGCGCTCAGCCTGGGCATAAAACTTTAAAGCCCGTTGAATCTGAAAACGCATCAACGCTCGCCATCGTTCGTCAATTACCCCATTCATTAGCTCAGCTTCACTGTATTTGAACAGCTCAAGATCTTCGAGGGGCAAATAAATACGACCCCGGCGGGCATCTTCACCCACATCACGCAAAATATTTGTAAGTTGATTGGCAATGCCAAGGGCAATCGCTTCCTCCGTCGGACAAGGTAACGCCTTAGCCCAGGGTGCCGTATTGTATTCAGGATCCAAACCCATGACAACTGTGGACATTAACCCTACAGTGCCTGCTACACGGTAGCAATATAGCTTCAAATCATCAAAGGTTTCGTATCTAGAGCATCGTAAATCCATTCGTTGACCCGTAATCATGTCACGAAACGGCTGAATATCTAGGTCAAAATTCTCTAGAACATCCACCATTGCTACGTCGTAATCGTCTTGAGGGTGGCCTGTAAAAACAGATTCTAGTTGCTCTTCCCAATCATCGAGAGTTGCCTCAGTAGTAAATTGGGCAGAGGGGCCATCTACTAACTCATCTGTACGACGACACCACACATAGATAGCCCAAATGGCACGGCGCTTAGCTTCAGACATCAGCATCGTACCCATATAGAATGTCTTTGAGTACTTAGCAGTAATCTGCCGACAGCGCTCATAGGACTCGTCTACAGACGCCAGCATAGACATGGGCGAAACAGTGGTAGGGGGTTGCAACAGCATGGGTGTCCTTATTCAACAAAATGCGTCATGGGTTAGTGGCAAGTTGAAAAGCAATGGCTAAATTTGCTAACACAATATGACAAATCAAATTCACCTTACAAACACCAGATGCTTACTAGTGATTGAGGGCAACAATTGCTCCCATGGCCATATCTATTTAATTCATTATAGATTTTCAAGCGTTACATTCTGATACAGAAACGTAATATTTACCTGTAAGGGTTGCAATCTATAACGCTTGATTAAAGCCGCTATGGACATACGCTACAGATAATTGGCTAGCGACCTTCCTTAGCAGCACGGTACTATAGTTTGCTGGTGAAATGCAGGAATTCCACAATCTCCCCCTCTCCTAGCTCCTTGTGCAGCTGGGCTCATTCAACTTAGAGCATTCATTCCCATGACCACTAATTTTGATTTTTTGAGACAAACTGACCCTGATCTTACCGCCATCATTGAGCGTGAACGTCAGCGTCAACAAGAACACCTGGAACTGATTGCTAGTGAAAACTTTACCTCACCCGCTGTCATGGCCGCCCAAGGTTCTGTGTTGACGAATAAATATGCTGAAGGTCTGCCTAACAAACGATATTACGGTGGCTGTGAATTTGTTGATCAGGCCGAAGCCCTGGCTATTGAAAGAATCAAGCAGCTGTTTGGGGCCGCCCATGCGAATGTGCAACCCCACTCAGGAGCCCAGGCAAACTTCGCTGTCTTTTTAGCCCTGCTGCAACCTGGAGACACCATCATGGGTATGGATCTCTCCCATGGTGGTCATTTAACCCACGGTTCTCCGGTAAACGTTTCGGGTAAGTGGTTTAAGGTTGTCCAATACGGTGTTGATAGAGAAACTGAGCAGCTTGACTACGATGCTATCCGGCAGCTGGCTTTGGAGCATCGGCCCAAAATGATTATCTGCGGTTATTCTGCCTATCCTCGAACCATTCACTTTGATAAGTTTAGAGCCATCGCTGATGAGGTCGGTGCCTACTTGATGGCTGACATTGCGCACATTGCGGGGTTAGTGGCCACAGGTTACCATCCCAATCCCATTCCCCACTGTCACGTAGTTACAACTACCACCCATAAAACGTTGCGGGGGCCTCGTGGTGGGTTAATTATGACCAACGATCCAGACCTGGGAAAAAAATTTGATAAAGCCGTTTTTCCGGGTAGTCAGGGGGGACCACTAGAACATGTTGTCGCTGCTAAAGCGGTGGCGTTTGGTGAAGCCCTCAAGCCTGAGTTTAAAACCTACTGTGCTCAAGTTATTGCCAATGCTCAGATATTGGGTACTCAGCTCCAAGCCCGTGGCTTTAAGGTGGTTTCTGACGGTACTGACAATCACTTAGTACTGGTAGATTTGCGCTCCATTGGCATGACCGGCAAACAGGCCGATGCTCTTGTCAGTATGGTGAATATCACAGCTAACAAAAATACGGTGCCTTTTGACCCTGAATCCCCCTTTGTGACTAGTGGTCTTCGCCTAGGTTCACCAGCAATGACCACTCGAGGATTGGGTATTGACGATTTCAAAGAGATTGCGAATATTATTGCGGATAGATTGCTATCCCCTGAGGATAGTAATGTTGAAACCGATTGTCGGAATCGTGTTGCGGCTCTTTGCGATCGCTTCCCACTGTATCCTCATCTCCAGTCGACAGAGGCTGTATTTGCCTAATTAGGTCCTACTTTTGAGTTAGCTGCCCCAGCAATGAAAGATATTGGGGCAGCTAGTTTTATCCTGAGGCTCAACTCCATAGGGCTGACAAGTCAGCTACTCATGACGAAGCTTATATATAACCATTAATATTCCTACTAAATTTTATTGATAAATCAACAACAGTATTCTGAGGCTTAAAATTATCAGCTTGAAAGATTTAAAAAACCTGCTAGGGTGACGGTGACTATTAAGTTTTCTGCCGACCCTTCGTGTTGCCTCTATAATCTGCACCGTCTTCCCTCATTCCCTGCCACCCATGCCCTTTCAGATTTATCCCCTTCTGGCTTTTACCCTGTCAGCTGCTGTGGTGCTTGTGTCCACACCGATTATCAAAAGAATTGGGTTACACAGTGGTCGAGTCGATATGCCTGGAGGGCGTAAAGTCCATAAGGTCCCCATGGTTAGACTGGGTGGTGTTTCCATTTTTCTGGGTACGGTGGTGGCCTTGCTGGTTGTCTGGAACACGGGAGGTTTTGTTGACGCACAGGGGCAACAGCTAGTCAATGAACCTGAAGCTGAAATCTGGGGGGTAACTTTAGGAGGTCTAGCGTTTTTCTTAATTGGTCTCTTAGATGATCTGTTTGGTCTGTCTGCCATTAGCCGTTTATTAATGCAGGCTGTTGTAGCAGCGATCACTTGGTACGTCGGCGTAGATATTGCCTTTGTTTCGATACCTGGGTTAGGGATTGTTCAACTGGCTGATTGGGTGAGCTTACCAGTAACTGTCCTATGGTTAGTGGGCATGGCTAACGCTATTAATTGGATTGATGGTTTAGATGGTCTGGCAGCAGGGGTTTCAGGCATTGCCGCCATTGTAATGATGTTGGTGGCTTTGTTTATGCAACAGCCTGCTGCCGCCATAATTGCGGCAGCCCTGGCAGGGGGAGCGCTGAGCTTCTTGAAATACAATTTCAATCCGGCCCAGATATTTATGGGGGATGGTGGAGCCTACTATATGGGCTTTACCCTAGCGGGGGTGGGTGTTATTGGTCTGGTCAAGGGAGTGACCACCGCTGCCGTCTTCTTACCCTATTTACTTATATTGGCCGTTCCTATTTTGGATATGTCGGCGGTAATTTTAGCCCGCCTGCGTCGAGGGCTATCGCCTTTTGTGGCTGATAAGCGACACTTGCACCATCGTCTGTTAAATGCCGGCCTGTCCCATCGATTTACAGTGTTATTCATTTACACCCTAACATTGTGGGTAGGTAGTCTGGCCCTGGCCTTTTCAGGTATGCCCAGTGGCGTAGTCTATGCGTTGGGGTCTACGGCGTTGTTGAGCTATACCAGCTGGCGAGCCATGCGCCATGCGCGATGAGAGGTCAGTTTCTTCAATAGGGATATTCGTAGGGGGTAATTAATTTCCCCACATCGTATAGGTAAAACGTCTCTGTAGTAGACCCTGCTCGCTGGGTTTCCATGCTCTTTAGCAAAGCAAATTGTTCAAAATAGGGCGCATAGGTTGCTTGAATTTCATGCTGGTCATAGTCCGCAATGGTGAGAAACAGCCCTGTATTGCCGATCCAATCAGCCGGATTGAACCATACTGAATGTCCGCGTGGGTCCTGGGTCAAGGCCATTACAGGAACAGAGGTTAAAGGGCTGACTGCCATGTCCACATAGCCACTGAGCCAAAACTCATTAGTTACTAGGAAATCAGCGTTTGAGATCGCATCACTATGATCTTGTAACAAGCGCCGCAGCTGAACAACATCAATCATGGTTGTCGTTGGATCTGAGGCTGGAGCCATCAGCTCCACCACTCCTCCTGGTCGCTGTAGTATACCGAAACCAATATGTCCTAGGGCAATCAGCAGTAGGGTTACCATTACTAGAGCGCTACTCACCAGCCACCGTCGAATCATTCGAGGTGGCCATCTGGCCATGGCCTTTGCCAGCAACAAGCTTAAACTCCATAGCCCTGGTGCAGGCCAGGCAGGGTAAATATGGGTTACCCCCCCCAGCAGGGTAAATCCTACGGCAATGGGCAACCCCAGCCACAGAACAAATCGCTGTTTTAGCTCGTCTTTTGAAGTTTGCCACAGACTACGACCACTCACCCACCATAGGGGAAATCCAAAGGACGGAAACAAATAGGCTATCCCCACTAGCCACACCCCGAGCATATTGATCAGATTAAACTCAGGGTTGCTATCATTTGTGCCACTCTCAAATCGGGTAGATAAGTGAAACCCAAAGGACAACCATTCATGCTGGATATTCCAATACACCAGGGGGGTTAAGGTGAGGGCAAAGAGGACCAGCGCTGTTCCAGTCCACGGGGATACTAGCACTCGGCGATGCTGGGGACTAGTCAGGCAAAAGCCAACCAAACTTAGCCCCAGGACAAATCCATGGTACTTGCTCAGACAGGCCAGCCCCAGTAACAAACCAATCAGGGCGATTTTTGCCGTGGGTCGATAGGGCTTTTTTGCTGGGAAAAACTCCCATACAGCCACGTACATGGCTGCTGACCACCATAAAATCAGGGCATTATCTGGTGCCGCCAATAACCCAAAACTGAAGATAAAAAGGGGACACAAAGATGCGATCGCAACTGCCCACATACCTACTGTGGGACCAAATAACCGTCGACCGCTGAGATAGAGCAACCCCGTACTCAATCCATACAGAACCAATGCCCCCAGCCGCATCGTCAGAGGAGAAATATACCCCGTTAACCATGGCCCCACCGCCGTTGTCAGCGCCACCATTACCGGATGATCAAAATAGCTCCAATCCCAATGCTGAGTGTAAAGAAAGTAATAGGCCTCATCAAACCCTGGTGGCAGCAGCCAGGCGATCAGCCCCCGCAAGCACCACGAGCCGATTATTACCCCCACAACCCATTGCGGCCACTTCATCGTCTGTCTAGTGGCTGCATTATCGTTATCATGTTCCATCCCTGCTGTATCTGATCGGTACAGACGCGCTCTGCGCCCTTAATTAAGTATCAGAATTAAGTATCAGATCAAACCACGAAGAAATGGTTTACCATCACCAGCACAAGCTTTACTCGCTAGCTTAAATCTGCTGTCCCTGTGAAAACCCATGTCATCTCGTCCAACCATCACCGGCAGTGCAGAAATAATATGTGTGGGGACCGAACTACTACTGGGCGATATCCTCAATAGCAATGCCCAATATTTAGCTCAGCAGCTCGCTCAGCTGGGTATTTCCCATCACTATCAAACGGTTGTTGGTGACAATCCTTTACGCCTAGCGCGGGCCATTGCCATCGCCTGTGAACGATCACGGCTAATTATCTTCACAGGTGGTCTAGGTCCCACGCCTGACGACATCACCACCGCCACCATTGCTGACTTTTTTGGTGTGCCCCTAGAAGAAAATGAATTGGTCTTAGCCGATATTACCGCTAAATTTGCTCAGCGAGATCGCACCATGACGGCCAACAATCGTAAACAGGCTCTACTCCCAAAAGGTGCCAAATTGTTACCAAACCCCCAAGGAACAGCCCCTGGAACTCTATGGCAGCCTCGCCCAGGACTGCACCTGATGACATTCCCAGGTGTGCCGCGAGAACTTCACACCATGTGGCAAACTACCGCCGTTCAATACCTTCACGCTCAGGGATGGAGCAACAGCATTATTCACAGTCGGACACTTAAATTTTGGGGCACCAGCGAGTCGGGGCTAGCCACTAAAGTTGACGACTTTCTAAAGCTGGAAAACCCTACCGTTGCTCCCTATGCCAGTGACGGTGTCATTAAGCTCCGCATTTCTGCCAAAGCCGATACCCTCACCGCCGCCCAACAGATGATTGAGCCTATCGCCAACCAGCTCAAGGCTATTGGCGGGGTCGACTGCTTTGGGGAAGACGATGACACCCTGGGTCATGCCGTTGGTTGGTTGTTGCTCAAAGAGCACGTCACCCTGGCTGTGGCTGAATCCTGTACAGGGGGAGGGTTAGGAGCGATGATCACAGCTGTCCCCGGAAGTTCTGCCTACTTTATGGGTGGCATTATTTCCTATGACAATGCTGTCAAAGAACGATTGCTCGGTGTTTCTAGCCAGGCATTGTCAGAGCATGGTGCCGTCAGTGCCACAGTAGCAGAACAAATGGCCACCGGAGTACGTAAACAGTTAGCCACTGACTGGGGGCTTAGCATTACGGGGATCGCAGGACCAGGCGGTGGTAGTCCCGAAAAACCCGTAGGGCTGGTATACATTGGCATTGCTAACCCATCGGAAACCCGTCATATTGAATGCCGTTTTGGGCGTCGTAAAGACCGTGAGTGGATTCGCTTAATGAGCCGTAATACAGCCCTGGACATCCTGCGTCGGGCTCTCCTGAGAAATACGGAGGCATCCTTCGCCCCCTAAGGGGATTCCACTACCTTGATCATTTCTGACAATTCGTTATGATAGTGAATACTTCCACAGATAACTTTACTGAAGTTCACTTCAAGTTGATTTGTTGTTCGTGGAACCTATAATGGTTTTACATAAACTGCACCAGATGAGATTAGGAGCAGCCTGGCTCATGGATATTGGCAAAATTCTGGAAAAGTTGAAGAACTGGGTAAATCGAGTATTGGACTCGCTGCTTGGCCCTTCAGCACAGCCGGAGCCAGAAGCAATTCCCATTCCAGTCAATGACCGCCGTCGTTGATTTTACTAGTTAATGCAGCTTTGATTCAGGGTTTAGTTTTTGTCACTTCAATCGCTAAGTCTTGGTCTCGCAAGATAAGTAATTCTTGAGTGCTTCCTTGGACAGCATACTGGTTCTTCATGGTCCCAATCTCAACATGTTGGGAAAACGTGAGCCTGAGATATACGGTAGTGATACCCTTGAGGATGTTAACAATACTCTGCTCGCCTTAGCGAAAGAGTTGATTGTTTCGCTTGACTTTTATCAGTCAAATCACGAGGGTGACTTGGTGGATGCAATACAGGCTACTGATGGCAAATATCAGGGAATATTGATAAATCCAGGCGCATACACCCATACTAGTATTGCTATTCGTGATGCGATCTCATCGGTCACCTTACCTACAGTGGAAGTCCACCTCAGTAACATCCACAAGCGTGAGTCCTTTCGCCATCACTCTTATATAGCACCTATCGCCCTTGGGCAAATTTGTGGATTTGGAGTAAATAGTTACTATCTGGGTTTACGGGCTCTAGTCAATTATCTACACATATAGAGAGCAATTGTCCTACGGGTCAACCGTAGCGATATCTGTTTGGGAATGGTTGGGGGTAGCTCCATTAGATTTGTTTTGCTCAACTTGGTCAGTAGATGCTTGACTTTGCATCTGGGTTTTTAACTTTTCAAGCTGCTCAGTCATGATTTGTGCCATGGTTCCTGGTGTTCGTGTCTGCACCCAGACCATGCTGGCTGATAGAAGTAACTCTTTGAGATAAGCATAGGAAAATTTATCAGAGCTGGTCGCGATCCCATCGATATCCTCTGCTGAGAGCTGCATTTCTGGTTTCAACTTTTGATTCCATAGCTGTAGATAGGCCAACCGATCTGCCAGCTCAGGCGCATTAAAGTGATATTTGCGATCGAAGCGACTAGGTCTTTCTAAAATTGCAATATCTAAACGTTCTGGATGATTGGTTGACGCAATCATCAATACCCCGTCATTCAGCGCAAAGCCATCCAGTTCATTGAGAAAAAACGACCGATTTTCGTCATCTACCAGGGCATCTAAATCTTCGATCACGACAATGCAGGGAGCCGCCTCCCGCACCCGATTAAAGGCCAAACGCATGTTGTCAGTATCACTGCTTTGGCGGGTCTTAAAGCTTTTGATGTATAGACAGGGATACCCCAGGGAATTCACCAGGGCCTTGACCATGTGGGTTTTACCATTGCCTGGCGGACCAATAAACAACAGCCCCCGCTTCCACGGCACATTGTATTCGGCATACATCGCCTGGGATTCAAAAAAACGTTGAGCATCCTCGTAGATGTCTTCCTTGAGAGTGCCAGCCAAAACCAAATTTTCTAAAGTAGCACTTTGAATCGACGCATATAGGTCACGATTTTTTTGCCAAAATCCTCCCTCAAACACCAGCACCTCTTCTCTCACCTGGGAATTCCACTGACAGACCGCCGCAAAAAAATCGTCAGCGACTCCTTGAGTATCCGCCAAAATCCAGTAATAGCGGCAATCATCAAAATATCCTTGAGGCCAGCACAGCTGCAAAATCATCAGTGTGTGGTCTTGCCAGGTCACCTCAAAGCAAAAATTCTTCTGCTCGTAGCGCAGCTTTAGTTTTTTGGCATCCCACAGCGTCATCACATGGTTGTGTACCAAGGCTTCACGCGCATTGGCGGCATAACCTGGGGGCAGCTCTACCGTGCTAATTACTTGGGTGGTGCATAATCCTTCTTCAGCATATTTCCGCAGATCAAAATAGTAACTATCCCCCTCTAGAATGACTTTTCCAGGAAAGCTGTCTGCCAAAAACTGACTGACATAATAAGGAATCGACGCAGGCGACATCCTCAGCGCTTCTAAAATTAAATAGGTAAGATTGACTGAACGAGAACCTGATGAATAAAGCATGCTGAGGTGAACTACATTATTGATGCCTGGAATTGCTAAATTTTGCCTATGGGTCGTTACTGAGTAAGAGGATAAATCTGTCTATTGCAGTCGCTATTCGCCTGAATTTCATAGCTTAATTCATAGTTCGAACCAGCAACGCCCGGATTATTATTTTGCATTGCTTTTCCAATACTTATGGGAAAACTTGGTTTTCTCGACAGCATTGCAGCCTAGTGTGAACTATGGGCACCAATCTATAAATCAAGATTTCAACTTGGATAGGAGTTTAGCAACCTGTGCTACGTTAGCCACAACAATGTCTAGGGGTCGCTATGAGTGATTCACAAGGTAATCCATTTATTGGTAATCCCTTTATGCAGGGAGCTAAAAAATCATCGCCAGTTGAGTCCGAACCAGAGCGTCATCATAAATCACCGACTGACCTTTCATTAGCTCCATCAGAGCAATTCAGCGAGCCTCCCCCTGTCGACACATCTAATAAGTCGGCTAAGTCAGTTTCCAAGAAAAACTCCAAAGGCTTACCTAAGTCAACAACTACCAAATCTCGCCCCAGCTCTAAACGGAAACGATCCAGCCACCCTAAACCGCCACCGATACCTACGGCATATGGAGGAAATGGCTATAAGGTACAGGTATTGGCCAAAATTCCTATGCCAACCAATACCAACATGCCTAGCCGTGATTATCTATGGTTTGCAGTTTATCCCATCATTCCTCGGGTAGGCGACTGCATTTTTCACGATGGACGCTATTTTCGGGTAGATGCTGTTTTTCTATATGAGAATGCCAATGCAGGCTGGTGTGCTGATTTAGAGGTGTCTTACTACACTCGACGACAATAGCTCGGCCGGTCGTTCAACGATTGCCCAGCTAAGGGGTAACGGGAGTAATGGCCTGGGCAACCGAATGATTGACAAACGATTCATGGATCTGGGTGACCAGGGGTTCGGCATCTGTATCTGGAGCGTACTGACTGGTCAGAACGGCCGTTTGCTGATTGCCGTAGCCCACAAAGGTGACCAGGGCTCGCTGACCGATAGCCGGTTCATACCAAATACGAAACCCTGATTGCCCATCCACAGTCACGAGGGAATATCGCTGCACTGATAACGCTTCTGCCACAATTTCATCTAGACGTTGCGGCACAGCAACCTGGGGATCTTCCCGGAGCACTATAATATCGGTGCGAATAGCCATATTAACGCCGTCGACAAGACCGACAATTCCCACACCACTGTCTCCTTGAGGATTTATTTGCCATTCCTTGGGATAATTCACACTAAACTTGGCAGAATCATAACGAGCAAACTCACTGGACTCAGACGATTCCTGCTTAACTTTAAATGCACGGTCACCATTCGCAAACTCAACCGTCTGCTGTTCTGTAGACGACATTTCAGTGGCAACTCCTGGGGCTGAATAGGTGAGGACGATCCCCAAAGCGCCCATGCCCAGCAAGAATTGTCCTACAGTCTGTTTAGTATCGAATTCCATAGTGTTTAGAAGCATTGTTGATTACCTTAAACAATAGCCCTCACGCCTCCTGGTCGTCTAAACGCGTTTGTCTAACAGTCAGCATCTCAGGTTTCCATGAAACGTCTTCGTATTTTCTCAACATTTACCTCAATGGTATTGGGGCTTACTTGCATCATGGCCACTGGTGCCGAGGCATTTCCAACGTATAAGCCCAAACCACGAGGCATTCCTAATATTCGTGTTTCTGGGGGTACCCGCTCCCCCTCAGACATGAGCTGTATTAGCGAGCCTCAAGCACCTCAACTGACGTCGGTGTTTCCAGACGATGACTTGGGGTATACCACCAACCGCTACCCAGCATTCCAGTGGTACATGCCTAGCAACAATGCTAGCCATGTGGAATTTCACCTTTATGAAGTTATCAGTGAAGAAGACGGTCTGTTTGAGCCGATCTATCAGACCGCCTTTGTGCCCAATTCGACTGCAGGCATTGCTACTCTACAACTGCCCCGCACAGCAGGACTGGCACCTCTGAGCCCAGAGAATTACTACTATTGGAGTGTAGAGGTTTATTGTCCCGATGAGCCGACTGCAGTGATGATGGCTGAAGGGTATGTGGAACTACTGATTCCTGATCCTACATTGGCTGCGGCCCTAGCCAACAGTGATGGTCTTAGTCGAGCTGCGATCGCAGCTGAAAATAGCCTCTGGTTCGATGCCACCCGCGCCCTAACAGAACATCTGCAAACTCAGCCCAACGACGACCAAGCCATTGAAGGCTGGCAAAAATTACTGGAATCTATCGGGCTAGAGAATATTGCTGAGGCACCGATACTGCCCTAATTTACGCTGGTTTAGGCACTGTTAATTCCTCGCAATTAGTCAAGGCTTTAACCTGCAACAACCAAAGTGCACGTTGATATTTGTTACAGTTTATGAACACGATCAACGTTGGTAATCTCACTAGTCATGCTGCGTCTCGAAAACATCACTAAGGTTTATCCCACTGGAGAAGTATTACGAGATGTGACCTGGGAAGTAAAGCCCGGTAATCGTATCGGGCTGGTGGGAGTCAATGGAGCCGGGAAGTCTACCCAGCTCAAAATCATCATGGGTAAAATCGAACCCACCACCGGTAACGTCATTCGCCCCAATGAGCTGCACATTGGTTATTTGAACCAAGAATTTGAAGTTGATCCTCGTCGTACTGTTCGTGAAGAATTTTGGACAGTTTTTGAAGAAGCCAACGCGGTGCAAAAAAAACTCAGCGAAATTCCAATCCAAATGGAAACCGCTGAGCCGGATGAGCTAGAGAAATTGATCAAAGCCCTGGATCGCGAACAGCGAAAGTTTGAAGCCCTAGACGGCTATGGTCTGGAATCGAAAATTGAAAAAATCTTGCCCGAGATGGGATTTCATAATGACGATGGCGAACGGCTAGTCAGTTCGTTTAGTGGCGGTTGGCAAATGCGAATGGGGTTAGGCAAAGTCATGCTCAAAGCGCCAGATTTGCTGCTACTGGACGAGCCTACGAACCATCTAGATTTAGAAACTATTGAGTGGCTCGAAGGCTATCTCAAAGGGCTGACAACTCCCATGGTGATTGTCTCCCATGACCGTGAATTTCTTGATCGTCTCTGCACCCAGATCGTAGAAACCGAGCGGGGCGTTTCCACCACATATCTGGGTAACTATAGTGCCTACTTGGCTCAAAAGGCAGAAACAAAACTGGCTCAGCAGGCCACCTACGATCGACAGCAAAAAGATATTGCCAAACAGCAAACCTTTGTAGATCGTTTCCGGGCCAGTGCCACTCGCAGTACCCAGGCCAAGAGCCGCGAGAAGCAGCTGGAAAAAATAGAATTAGTTGAAGCTCCTATTTCCGACGTTAGAACACTCCAGTTTAAGTTTCCCCCTGCCCCCCGCAGCGGTCGCGAAGTCGTTCAGCTGAGTGACTTAACCCATACCTATGGCGATAATATTTTATTTTTAGGGGCAGAGTTATTGATTGAACGGGGTGATCGCATTGCCTTTGTTGGTCCCAATGGAGCAGGCAAATCCACACTGCTACGTCTCATCATGGGATTAGAGGAACCTGTCGAAGGAACAGCAACCCTAGGGGAACACAACGTTATCCCCAGCTATTTTGAACAGAATCAGGCAGAAGCTCTGGATCTCCAGAAAACGGTGATGGCTACCATCCACGATGAGGTTCCCACCTGGAAAAATGAAGAGGTACGCACCCTTCTAGGTCGGTTCCTGTTTAGCGGAGATATGGTGCATAAATCCGTCATAGCCCTCAGCGGTGGAGAAAAAGCACGCTTAGCGTTAGCTAAAATGCTCCTAGCTCCAGCGAATCTTTTAGTCCTAGATGAGCCCACTAATCACCTAGATATACCGGCTAAAGAAATGCTGGAATCTGCACTGAAAATATATGACGGTACCGTTCTAATTGTCTCCCACGACCGCTTTTTTATCTCCCAGGTCGCCAATAAGATAGTTGAAATTCGAGAGGGCGAACTGCGTTTGTATCGAGGGGATTACAGCTACTATCTAGAGAAAATAGCCCAGGAGAAAGAGCGCGCTAGGCTAGAAAAAGTGGAAGCTGAACGAGCGGTAAAAGCCGCTGCTAAACGCAAAAAGCAAAAGGACAAGCAAAGAGCAAAAGCAGCCGCTAAAAAGAAATCTTAGTTAATACCAAAAGTGTCCTTAAGTCAGACTTGATATTGAAATTATCACTTTGCGGCTATGCTCCCAAAGCCTTTCTATAGTTCTGACACCTATTTGGTAGTTCATCATTATGCTTAAGTTATGAATGCATAGCGCTGATTCAAGCGATGTTAATTTTGTATCGAATAAGTATTATTAATATCGAAATCAACGTTGATTTAAATAGATAAATCAATTGGCAATCGTCACTGTGAAAATGAGTAATTAGACTCATTGATAATTTAGTTGCCATCCAGGTTAACAATTCCGATTAAAAATCGGATGTAGTTGCTAATTTTTAAGCAGCTAATCGTTCCTTTCTTCTTTGTTAGGGCATTTGTTAGTATCGAGCAGAGTAAATTACTAATACGAGCGCAAGAACCAAGTAAGAAGTGAGCTTCTCTTGAGGGAGGGATAGCCAAAAGCTCACCAATCAATTTTTCTTGAAGCAACAATAATTAAGAAAACCTTAATAATCAGGAAAGTTCGAGTGATATGATCTCGCTAAGCAAAATCACAATCGTTCACAGTCGCAAGAAGGATTCGTAAATATGGCACAGGAGTCTGTTTCTCCAATGGTGCTCGTCATTCTAGATGGATGGGGGTATCGCGATGAGGACAATGGAAATGCAATTCGCAATGCAAGGACCCCTGTTATTGATAGCCTCTGGGTTGCCTACCCCCACACGTTAATTCAGACATCGGGTAAAGATGTGGGTTTACCTGATGGTCAAATGGGCAACTCCGAAGTAGGGCACCTCAACATTGGTGCAGGTCGTATCGTTCCTCAAGAGCTTGTTCGCATTTCCGATGCGGTTGAAGACGCATCTATCCAGGAAAATCAGGCCCTGTTAAATGTTTGTCAGCATGTTCGCTACAACGGCGGCAAACTACACCTAGTGGGTCTATGTTCAGAAGGTGGAGTACATTCGCATTTGAATCATCTACTGGGGCTATTGGACATGGCCAAGGCCCAAGATATTCATGACGTTTGTATTCATGCCATTACCGATGGTCGTGATACTCAACCCACTGCTGCTCAAGCAGCAATCCGTAAACTACAGCACTACATAGATCAGCAAAATGTGGGGCGTATAGTCACTGTTAGTGGTCGTTACTACGCTATGGATCGGGATCAGCGTTGGGACCGAGTTGAGAAAGTCTATGATGTCATGACCGACGCCGGTACCGGTGTAGGCAGCACCGCCATTGAGGCGATTGAGGCATCCTACGCTGAGAACATTACCGATGAATTTATCCAGCCAGTGCGTCTAGCGCCGGGAGCTGTCGAACCTAATGATGGCATCATCTTTTTCAATTTCCGTCCCGACCGGGCACGTCAGCTGACTCAAGCATTTATTAGTCCTGATTTCCAAGGCTTTAAACGACAGCTGCTCGATTCTCTTCACTTTGTGACGATGACTCAGTACGACAGCTCTTTACCGGTGAACGTCGCATTTGAGCCTCAAAACCTCAGTAATATTCTGGGCGAGGTCGTAGCTAATCATGGGATGAGACAGTTTCGGACTGCAGAGACTGAAAAGTATGCTCATGTCACTTATTTCTTTAATGGGGGGCGTGAAGATCCCTTTGAAGGAGAAGACCGTGAGCTGGTGGCCAGTCCTCAAGTCGCGACCTATGACAAAGCACCGGCTATGTCTGTCAAAGCTGTGACTGACACCGCGATCACTGCCGTGGGTAAAAGTATCTATAGCCTAGTTGTGATTAACTACGCTAATCCAGATATGGTTGGGCACACAGGCAACATGGAAGCGACTATCCAGGCTCTAGAGTCAGTCGATGTACAGCTTGGTCGTTTACTAGATGCGGTAGGTCAAGCCGGAGGGACCACAATTATCATTGCAGACCACGGCAATGCAGAGTACATGTGGGATGAGGAAGGCCGTCCCTGGACTGCTCACACCACCAATCCGGTACCGTTTATTTTGGTTGAGGGTGAGCGGTTAAAGATTCCTGGCTGCGGCGGTGAAGTTGAACTTAGATCTAATGGCTGCTTAGCAGACGTTGCCCCCACAATTTTGGAAATTCTTAAACTACCTCAACCCCAAGAAATGACGGGCAAGTCTATGATTGAGCCTGCTCGTGTTGATGTGAAGCGTAACCGTACACCAGTTAAGGTATCGCTTTAATGAAATTCCGGCATTGCTGAGCCGAACTATGAGCTATGGCACCATCCCTTGAGGTACCATAGTTTGACATTGGCGTTTAAGACTTGAAATCTTAGGCGTGATCGCATATGAAACAGTCGGGCTAAAAAGTTGCAATGGTAATATCGGTTTTACAAGTGGTATGGCTAGTGTCTGCCATTGGATTAATTATTTTGGTGCTGTTTCATAGCCCCAAGGGTGATGGTCTAGGTGCTCTGGGCGGGCAGGCCCAGATGTTTACCAGCACCAAAAGTGCAGAAACAGCTTTAAACCGTGCCACCTGGCTTCTGACTATTTTGTTTATGGGAGTTACAGTGATTTTGAGTGCTGGCTGGCTTGGCAACCCAATTTCTGAGCTGCCCGCGTCTGTGGATGCTGTACCGATTGAAGAGCCAGCTTCTGCTGTTGAAACAATTCCCTCTGATTTAGAATCACCTGCTACACCCGGTGAAACTACTGAGTAAAGGGTTGAAAAATTAGCTTTGTTGGAGCTGTACAGTTCAATAAGGTTTAGCGACCCTTCCCTGCATAGACAAAAAGCGTCAGAGTTTAAACTCTGACGCTTTTTGTCTATGCAAACCAATGCTTTCGAAGGGCATCCCTACAAAGAGATGCCCAACTGATAAGTTTAGAGAGCCTTAGCACGAGCAACTACGTTCTCGACGGTGTAGCCAAACTCCTGCATAATCCGACCACCAGGGGCAGATGCACCAAATCGGTCAACGCTAAGCATGTCGCCGTCCGCACCATAGTATTTGCCCCAGCCCATTTCGATGCCGGCTTCAACCACAAGCCGCTTAGTGATGGCCTTGGGTAGAACGGATTCCTTATAGGCAGCGTCTTGAGCTTCAAATAGCTCCCAGCAAGGCATGGAAACAACACGAACCTTCTTACCTTCGGAGCGCAACTGCTTAGCGGCTTCTAGGCAAAGAGAAACTTCACTACCAGTACCAATAAGCAGTAGGCCAGCGCCGTCATCATCGGAAATGACATAAGCACCCTTAGCCACACTGTCGATTGAGCTACCCTCTAGCTGGGGTAGGTTCTGACGAGAGAAGGCCATTAGTGTAGGTGTCTTACGACTTGCGATCGCAACTTTATAAGCGCCAGATGTCTCATTCCCATCCGCTGGACGAATCACATACAGGTTGGGAATTGCTCGCAAGGAGGCAATGGTTTCCACAGGTTGGTGGGTGGGACCATCTTCACCCAAAGCGATAGAGTCGTGGGTCATCACATACAGAACACCCGCCTCAGCCAAGGCCGATAGACGAATCGCTGCCCGCATGTAGTCGGCAAATACCAGGAATGTTGCACAGTAAGGAATTAGACCAGAGTTGTGCAGCGCAATACCATTACAGATAGCGCCCATGCCATGCTCCCGTACACCAAAACGCAGGTTGCGATTTTCGTATGCTCCCTTTTGGAAGTCACCGGAAATCTTCATTAGGGTGTTGTTGGACTTGGCCAAGTCAGCGGAACCACCAATAAGTTCAGGCACCGCAGGAGCAAGTGCATTGAGCGTCGCTTCAGATGTTTTGCGAGTGGCAATGGCCTTATCTCCAGGGGCATAGGTTGGTAGAGCATCGGCCCAACCTGCAGGCAGTTCACCGGAGAGCATGCGCTCAAATAGGGCCGCATCTTCGGCATACTTTGTGCGGTAGGAGGCCAATGTCTGATTCCACTCAGCTTCAGCACTGGCACCCTTCTCAACAGCCTGACGGAAACGGGTCACAACATCCTCAGGGATTTCAAAGGGAGTGTGGTCCCAACCAAGATTCGCACGGGTAAGACCAATCTCTTCATCACCCAGGGCTGCACCATGCACACCAGAGGTATCAGCCATGTTGGGAGAACCATAACCAATGGTGGTGGTCACCTTAATCATGGTGGGTTTATCAGTCACCTTTTTGGCGTCTTCGATGGCTTTAGCAATGGCAGCCAAATCATTGTTGCCGTCTTCCACATGCAGCACATGCCAACCGTAGGCTTCAAATCGCTTGCTCACATCCTCAGTAAAGGAGATGTCAGTAGAACCATCAATAGAAATATGGTTGTCGTCATAGAGTGCAATCAGCTTACCCAAGCCCAGGTGACCGGCTAAAGAACATGCTTCACCAGAGACACCTTCCATGTTGCAGCCATCACCCAAAATCACATAGGTGTAGTGATCAACCAAGGTGCAGTCTGGTTTGTTGAAACGAGCCGCCAGATGAGCCTCTGCCATAGCCAGGCCCACACCGTTACAAACACCCTGACCCAAGGGACCAGTCGTTACTTCCACACCGGGTGTTTCAAAGTTTTCGGGGTGTCCAGGCGTGGTTGCACCCCATTGACGGAAGTTCTTAATATCCTCAATTTTGACGCTGTCATAACCGGTGAGATGCAGCAGCGCATACTGTAGCATGCAACCATGCCCCGCAGACAGAACAAAGCGATCTCGGTTGAACCACTGAGGATTTTTGGGATTGAAGCGCATAAATTGATCCCAAAGAACAAACGCCATTGGCGCAGCTCCCATGGGCAAACCGGGATGACCAGATTTAGCCTTTTCAACGGCATCAATGGCCAAGAACCGAATGGCATTTATACACTGCGTTTCAAGAGATTGGGTTGCGACAGCCATAGTCTTCCAAGTAGTTAACGACGGTACAGTCCAGGTGTGAACAGAGCAGTAGTAGATGAACGCACCTTTGCTGATGGTGATAGCAAACTAAGGGGCCTGAGACAGGTAACCCCCAACACGCAGAAGCGCGTGCTAAAAACGGACAGGCACGTAATCTACACAGTTGTGGACTCCAGATAAAAACACCGAAGTACCTAACTATGTGGCAAAAACATTCCAACAGACAAAAGATTGGAGCAGGCATTGAGCCGCTCACCTACCAACTCTGATTGGGATAGCCACACACAAGTGAACTCACTACCTCAACCTAGTTAAAGGAGAGCTACTGGCCTAAGCCCATACCGTAACTTGCGAGCCCATTCATTGATTTGAACATGCTCACTTACGATAGGCCACCCAAGCTACGGGCAAACCTTTCGTTTTACTTAATGTTTTCCGTTAGGTTATTATACCTACCAAGCTGTAGCGCTAGCTACGGTACTTGCGAAAAACTAGGGTCACATTATGGCCACCAAAGCCAAAGGAGTTAGACATGGCCACACTTACCGTTTTGGCACGGCTTTGATTGGGTACGTAGTCTAAATCACACTCAGCGTCTGGCTCTTGTAAATTAATGGTGGGAGGAACCTGATCGTTAGCTACTGCCATACACGTGGCCACACCTTCAATTCCACCTGACCCCCCTAGAAGATGGCCCGTCATTGACTTGGTGGAACTAATGGCAACAGTTTTGGCAAACTCCCCTAGAGCTGTTTTGATAGCAGCGGTTTCGGTCGGATCGTTAGCGGGGGTACTGGTTCCGTGGGCGTTGATGTAGCTGATTTCCGATGGAGACACCCCAGCATCTTTGAGTGCTAACTCCATGGATCTAGCAGCTCCGGCTCCACCGGGTACGGGGGCAGTCATATGATAAGCATCGCAGGTCATGCCGTAGCCCACCATTTCAGCATAAATATGGGCACCCCGACTGAGGGCATGCTCTAACTCTTCTAAGATTAAAATGCCAGTCCCTTCACCCATAACAAATCCATCTCGATCTTTGTCAAAGGGGCGACTAGCATGATCGGGATCATCATTTCGCTTAGAGAGCGCCCGCGCTGAGGCAAACCCAGCAAACGAGAGGGGAGTAATTGCAGCTTCGGTACCACCACAAATCATCGCTTGGGCATAGCCATTTTGTACAATGCGAAAAGCATCTCCGATGGCATTAGAGCCTGCGGCACAGGCCGTGACAGCACAGGAATTGGGGCCTTTTGCGCCCGTATGGATTGCCGTCAGACCTGCCGCCATATTGGCAATCATCATGGGCACCATAAATGGGCTGCAGCGACTGGGACCCTTGGCTAGATAGACAGCCTGCTGCTCTTCCATCACCTTGAGTCCACCCACCCCCGTCCCAATCATGACGCCGACTTGCTCTGCGTTGAGATCGGTAATAGTGAGCCGTGCATTAGCTAGAGCCTGTTTGCTAGCTGCGATCGCAAATTGAGCAAATCGATCGGTGCGCTTAGCATCCTTAGCATCGATATACTCCAAGGGATCAAATCCTTTGACCTCACCTGCAATGCGACATTTATGCTGTGATGCATCAAACAGTGTGATCGGCCCAATGCCGCTTTTGCCGGCTAGCAATCCCTGCCAATAAGTTTCTAATGTATTACCGATAGGGGTAATGGCCCCCATCCCAGTAATCACAACGCGCTTTTTTTCAGTACTTGTCATGGTCATCGACACAAGGGGAACGGTCCCAAGGCGTTAAAAAACAGATATTCAAACAACACAGACGCTTAAGCAGGGGACTTTTCACTGATAAAGTCAACAGCGGACTGAACGGTGCCAATAGTCTCAGCTGCCTCATCTGGAATCTCGATATCAAACTCTTCTTCGAGAGCCATTACAAGCTCGACAGTATCCAGCGAATCAGCCCCTAAATCATTGGCAAAACTAGCCTCAGGCTTAACTTCAGCTACATCCACACCAAGCTGTTCAGCTACGATTTTTTGAACCTTTCCTAAAATTTCGTCAGCCATAATCTCCAAATTTCCTTTTCAGCGGCAGCAAAGAACACGTTCTAAATGCAGATCGGAACACTCCAAGACGTCAATCCGTCTGTCTGGATTTAGACATTTTTTCATCTTATAGGAAAGCGTGCGCCCTACATGGGTTGCCCACGGTTGCATTTTGACAACGCCAGTGATCGGCAAGTCTTTAAAGCGTTCAATCAACTCGTTTCACAGCATCTATCAGCTTAGTCAAGCCAATGACTACCCATTAAAGCCTCAAGTTACAAAAACAACCTGAGGTACACATGTCCTAATGCTTCAGGACATTTGCTTGCTATAAGTTCATTTCTCATTCTTTCAAACAGCATTTTGCTATCTTCGATGCAGCCATCATTTATTACAATCCATAAACTTTTACATATTGTTTCCGCTCGCCAAAAACGGTACTGATAGACTGAAACTTGATTGGAGAACCACTTTAGCTAATTTTGGCTAGTGTAAATGAGCTTTTTTTGAGCTGTAATTCATATCACCTATGAATTGTTTGCTTGAAAAAAGTTTTGTTACATGCGGGCCATAATAGGTCACAGCGAAGCCGCTATATAGCTGAAACCGTTTAATAATATTGTTGGAGCATTTCTTCGATGTCTCATTCGGTCAAGATTTACGATACTTGCATCGGTTGTACTCAATGTGTTCGGGCTTGCCCCGTTGATGTACTTGAAATGGTACCTTGGGACGGCTGTAAGGCTGGCCAGATTGCATCTTCTCCCCGGACTGAGGATTGCGTTGGTTGTAAGCGTTGCGAGACTGCTTGTCCTACTGATTTCTTGAGTATTCGCGTATATTTGGGTGCTGAGACCACTCGTAGCATGGGCTTAGCCTACTAAGTTTTATCAAATCAAAACAGCTTTCACCCGAAACGTTTATAGCTCCTAGTCCTTTGGGCTAGGAGCTTTTTTTTGGAAAATTTTGGCAAATGTGTCTGGCAAATATATTTAATGTCAGGCACGTACGGCAAACTTACGGACGGCCACCAAACTGCCCAATAGTCCCACCAGGCTGCCCAGGGCAAATAGCGATGCTGGCAGGAGTAAGAGCTGTCTTGGTGTAAACTGCAATCCCATTGCTAAAAATTGTAGAAATTCAGGTTGCTGAGCCGACAGTCGCTGTAATGATTGATGAGTGCCCACCAAGAGTGCCCAAGCAATAAAGGCTCCCAGTAGACCAAAGGTGATACCTTGCAAAATGAATGGCATGTAAATCCAGACAGACGTTGCCCCCACTAGCTGCATCACTTCAATTTCTCGTCGCCTAGCCATAACAATTAGTCGAATGGTGGTGGTAATCACTGCGATCGCAGTCACACTCAAAATCGCCAACACCCCCAAGCTGACATACTGTAACCCCTGATTTAACTCAGTTAAACGCTGTACGGCTTCGGTGATATAAAGCACCTCATCTACACCGGCCAAACTTTCCAGTTGAGATGCCACCCCAGGCACCGCTTCAGATGTACGGACCTTGACCTTGATCTCATCCACCAGGGGATTCCCTTTAAGTTGTTCCGTGGCACCGGGAACATCGGCAATGCCCAGTTCTTCACTCAGCTGTGTCCAGGCTTCTTCTTTAGTAACAGTAACCACCTGGGCCACTTCGGCTAAACTGCTAATGCGCTCGCTGAGGCTATCAGCAGTCACGCCACTTTCCAAATAGACCGCAATTTCTAGCTGACTTCCAAACTGATTGAGCAAACTTTCTACTTGCCATGTAGCCTGTAAGCTGACACCAAACAGAAATAACAGCACCATAATGGTGCTTACTGCTGCCCAGTTCATCCAACCGCCGCGGCGCAGTCCCAAAAAGGTTTCCCTTAACAAATAGTTTGCTTTAGTAAAAAACTTACCCATGCTGATTGCAACCTTATCCCCATCCAAAACCGTAGTTTCGTCCTAAAAGCAAACTCAAAGCCAAACTTTGGATGGGATGTATAACTATGCTAAGTGGACAACTCAAACAACTTGAAACACACAAGCAGCCGGATCAAACCATTATTTCAATGGCTCTGACGTACATATCTCCATACACTGCTGGACGTACGCGAGGTGAAGTCCTAATTGCTAGGATAGGTTTAGATTTATCAGCCTAATCAATTTAACCGTGGGTATTTCAGTCAGCAAAGAAAAGTTAAAGAAACCGCCTTTAGAAATGCACTATCTGGGTGATCGGGTACTTAGAAAGGCCACTAAACGCATTGCTAAAGTCGATGACGGGGTGCGGGAGCTTGCTTACAAGATGTTGCAAACCATGTACAGCGAGGATGGCATTGGTTTAGCAGCGCCCCAAGTCGGTGTCCATAAACAGATTTTGGTGGTTGATACTGACCCTGAAGAAGCTGCTAACCAGCCCCTGGTGCTGATAAATCCCAAAATTATTCGATACAGCAAACAAAAGGCCTGCGGACAAGAAGGCTGCCTGAGTATCCCTGGCGTATTTCTAGATGTGATTCGCCCAGCCGCTATTGAGGTTAGCTTCAAAGATGAGAATGGCCGTCCTCAGAAAATTAAAGCCGATGATTTACTAGCCCGCGTGATTCAACATGAAATGGATCATCTCAATGGCGTCATGTTTGTCGATCGGGTGGAGAATGCCATCGCCCTTGCCCAGGAACTTCAAAAAGGCGGGTTTTCTGCTAATGATGTTAAGAAGGTTGCTTAGAGGCGTTGCATGCAACGCCTCTAAGTTCAGGCACGCAATGTCTGCATAGACCAAAATGTAATTTATCACCTCATTTTTCATTGTTAGGAGAATACTGTGACCCCTAAAAGTGGCTTGTTTTTAGCTGGCACATGCATTGCGGCCATTGCCGGTGTAGGTTCTGTTTTTGAGCTCACCTCTGGCGAGCCCGATTTGGGTGTCTTGCCCACCAGCATTGTATTAGCCCTGAGTGTTCCTGTTACTGTGCTCTTCTTTATGGCAGCAGTGAAGGATACCCGAGAAAATCAGCAGTGGTAAGCAGAAAGCCCATGCCGTACAAACATGGTCCTTGCGATTTCTCAGAGACCATTCCTACGCCCATTGCTGTCGGTGCAGTTGAGCCTCATTGGGCGAGGTGCTCGCCCGTTATATCTTGCCGAACCCACCTGAAAATATTGAGTCCGTGCTGCCAATTAACGTCACTGATGTTTCTGAACCCTTTAGGTGCATGTGGGGGTTTGGTAAGATGTAAAGGAATGTATCGTTTCTAAGATTTAATGTGTTTCTCTTAGGGCCATTGGTCTTGCTGCGCTACAGGTATTCACATCTTTGCTTTCTCCAATGAACCTATTGTTTGTGCTCAAGCTGCTGCTGGGCCTATCAGTGCTCGGAATTGCTGTCTATCTGCTGACGGCCCGCCGCTATCAGTCTTCGGATTCAGTAGCCAATTCCTATGATCAGTGGACTGAGGATGGCATCTTAGAATTTTATTGGGGTGAGCACATTCATTTAGGACACTACGGTTCTCCTCCTCGTTCTAAGGATTTTCTAAAGGCGAAGGCGGACTTTGTCCATGAAATGGTGAAGTGGGGTGGCCTTGATCGATTCTCTCCAGGTACCACACTGCTTGATGTAGGTTGTGGCATTGGTGGCAGCAGCCGCATTTTGGCCAGGGACTATCAATTTGATGTCACAGGTGTGACCATCAGTCCGCAACAGGTCGAGCGAGCCCAGCAGCTAACACCGACCGGTGTTACAGCTCAGTTTAAGCTGGACGATGCTATGGCGCTCTCGTTTCCAGATGCCAGCTTTGATGTGGTGTGGTCAGTTGAAGCGGGACCGCATATGCCTGATAAAGCTATATTTGCCAGGGAGCTTATGCGGGTACTCAAACCTGGTGGTCTGTTAGTCCTAGCAGATTGGAATCAGCGAGACGATCGTCAAGTGCCCTTGAACGTCTGGGAAAAACCAGTCATGCGACAGCTTCTAGATCAGTGGTCTCATCCAGCCTTTGCTAGTATTGAAGGCTTTGCTGAAGCTTTAGAAGCCACCGGATTTGTCCAAGGAAACGTCGTGACTGCAGACTGGACACAGGAGACACTGCCTTCCTGGTTAGATTCAATTTGGCAGGGTGTGGTTCGGCCTAAAGGTCTTGTTCGGTTTGGGATTTCAGGGTTAATCAAATCCCTGCGCGAAGTGCCCACCATCTTATTGATGCGTCTAGCCTTTGGGGCAGGCCTGTGTCGATTCGGTATGTTTCGGGCTGTCAGGACTGAAACAACATCTCCTGACCTAGAAAACCAGCAACAACTGTCCACTAGCGCATCAGCTGTCATATAAAGCCTCTTTCATGCATGTCGTTATTGTTGGAGCCGGACCAGCCGGGGCTAGTGTAGCGTTATTGCTTGCTCGCCATGGTATTCGTGTCACTCTTATAGAGCAAGAAACAACTTTGGATAGAGTTTTTCGGGGGGAGGGATTGATGCCTGCAGGCATGGATGCCCTTCACCAGATGAAGCTGGATTCTTTGCTGCGTAGGATTCCCCATCGTCGCTTGGAGTCTTGGCATATTCATCTCGGGGGCAAAGAGGTTTTTGTAATTCCTGAACCAGATCTGGATGATAAATCCCTCAGTGTTGTTTCTCAACCGGCACTGCTCCGAGGGATTCTTGAACAGGCCACTCAATATGCAGGATTTGAGTTTAGGGTGGGCTGTCGGGTAGAGGATTTGCTGTGGGACAACAGCCAGGTGGTTGGGGTACGGGTGAAAACTGACACCGGTACAGCGACAATCCGAGCTGATTTGGTGATTGGCTGTGATGGTCGGGGTTCCCTAGTAAGGCGCAAAGCAGGCTTAAAGATTAATTTGCAGCCTGACCAGTACGATGTGCTGTGGTTTAAGCTGCCAGCACCAGACTGCTTAAAGAACACTTGTCAGTTTTTCTTGATGGCAAAGGCTCAGCTGTATCCGGCCAGTTGCTACACCTCATGGGATGGTCAGCTACAGTATGGATTAATTTTGCCAAAGGGTGAATTAAGACGGTTAGCTAACATCGACTGGCTCAGTTTAGCAACCCAATCGGCCCCCGATTGGCTAGCTGAGCATGTGTTGGCTCAGCGTAACTTAGTAACTGAACCAGTGCGACTCAGTGTGGTGGTTGGGCAATGTGAGCAGTGGTGGACCCCTGGAGCTTTACTGTTAGGGGATGCGGCCCATCCCATGTCTCCCGTGCGGGCCCAGGGGATTAATCTGGCTCTAAGGGATGCCATTGTGGCTGCTAATCACTTAGTACCTGCATTATTAGACCAAACAAGCCTCCTTGATCAGGC
The DNA here is from genome assembly GCA_039191365.1 of Cyanobacteria bacterium P01_F01_bin.13. GTDB lineage: Bacteria > Cyanobacteriota > Cyanobacteriia > Phormidesmidales > Phormidesmidaceae > Leptothoe. The sequence goes on from JBCCXQ010000003.1 coordinate 47,261, forward strand.
GTTGGCAACAATTCAGCAAGAACGAATACCAGAAGTGGTCAGGTCACAAACTCTACAACTCCGTGAAGCCGATGGTCTTAAGGTTATTCGATCATCTCCTTGGAAATTAACTATTGCTCAACAAGTGTTACCGCTGGTTGGAAAAATGCCATTGATACAACAGGCTTGGTTAAATCGTCAGCATGATTTGCGATATGGTTCTCAGCCAGTGAAGCTGACTGTACACTAGAGCACAGCATGGCCCTGGAAGTGTTGTCTCTTCAATGTGACCAACGCTATAAATGCTAAACCCTTCAGGAATTTCATCTAAACCTTAAAGGGACTTCGGTAGTTTTAGCGAGGGAACTACGTAGATATCTTCGGTATAAATATGCACAGGCTCTAGGATAGACCTAACCATCCATCTTTAATCATTTCCACCCTATGCCTGTATCGCAGCAGAAATCGACATCGGTTCAACACTTCCCCCATGACTTAGCCCTCAAGGTGCTCAAGCGGCTTCCTGAAGAACATCGTCACAGCATCACACCACAACAGCTCGCAGCCCTGCAAAGTGCATCAGCAGAAAAAAAGAATAAATCTATTGTTAGAGCTTATCTGGGACCTTTTTGTTTTTCCCTAGCCTTAGGTCGTAAGCAACAGATCAACTCCAAGACAATTAACCAAAGCATGCTCACAACTGTACTCTGCCTCATGGTCAGCATGGTAGGGATGAGTTGCATAATTAGCTTGATGAAGTTTCGCTATGGCTATCAATCTGCCTATGCTAATACCTCTTTTCATACTCAAGATGAAGAGTTTCATCCAACAGTTCTACCCTTTCGAAAAGACCAGAGTAATTGCGAAAAGAATGGAGGAATGTGGACTGAGGGAGAATGTGTAGACTACGCTCATAGTCCCAGATTTTAAGGTTAGCAGTTGATATTCTGTGATGGATTTAAGTGCATGATCAGCCTGGGGATTGGAACTATGGGGAATTGAACTGTATTGGAACTTTGGTGATTATACCGAGGGCTATATGGGGTCGGTCAAGTATAAATAGTTACAAGCTTCTCTAGATTAAATAGAGTTCAGAGTTAGAGCCCAGAGTTGGTTTTATTGCCATCGTCCCAACTGATTTCCTCCAAATTCACAATAAATCTTTCTTCTGCAGTGTCTCCCATTTCAATCTTTAAGGTTTTCAATCAAGGATCCTCCAAATATCCTAAAGGTATAAACACTCAAAACTCCGCATCACTGCAAAGAGTGTTACTTTGTCTAGCGATGAGTTTTCTAGGAATGGGCTGTATAGCAGGCTTAATGAAGTTCAACTATGGTTATCAAGCTGCCCAAGCAGAAGCTTCACTCCAAGGGGAAAAGCTAGATTATCACTCTGCAGTTTTACCTTTTCGCAAACATGCTAAGACGTGTGAAGAGAATGAAGGGGTTTGGATTGATGGAGAATGCGTTGATCGCAATCTTAACCCCACATTTTAGGAATATAGCTTTGCGCACATAGGTCTTTGCGCATATGGCTGATGACAATGGTGAGCGCTAAGGATCTTAAAGTACCGTAGCTACCTGATGTGCAAATTTCCGAATGCGTTGGGACATTTGCTGTTTTTTGATGAGACACTGAAGAGTCAGCGTAGGTAATCAATAATCCCCTGAGCAATAGCATCGGCAATTTGTTCACGGGCTGCTGCACTACGAAAACGAGCGGCATCTTCACTACCGGTCACAAAACCAGTTTCTACCAAAACCGCAGGCATAGACGTATTCCGAAGAACATAAAAACGAGCCTGACGCACACCGCGATCGCGAAGATCGGTACTGCGTAGTACGCTGCTGTGGATCGAGCGGGCCAAACCCCGACCTGATGAATAGTAGTAGGTCTCTAAACCATTCACTTCGGGACGGCTGAGACTAATAGCATTGGAGTGAATGCTGACGAAGATGGTGGCATTGGCCCGCTCCGCAATATCCACACGAGGTTGAAGATCGAGCTCTATATCTTGAGTCCGGGTCAGGATGGCATTGTAACCACGTTGCTTTAGTGTCTGCTGCAGACGACGGGAAATCGAGATGTTGATATCCTTTTCTAGCAAACCATTGCGACCTACCGCTCCAGGGTCGCGGCCACCATGGCCAGGATCGATCATCACAAGTACTTCCCCACGTCGCGCCGGTCTGGTGGGAGAAGGGCTGGGGGAGGAGGGGGAGATATTGCCCGTCGTTTGAACTATGCGGGCATTCAACCCCGCATCCCGCAAACGACGCTGCAGCTGACTGGCGCGTGACTGCTCTCGAAAGCGTCCTGCCTGGATCACCGCCTGACCGTCTACTGTAGTGCGAAACGCTCCTGCCTCAATCGCATTGACTCGCGATCTCAATATAGACGAACTCCCCGGCACGATTACCTGGTAAATAACATTGCCTGAGGGTGTAGTGGGAGTGCTCGGTGTACTAGGAGCACTTGCTGCTTGTACAATCTGGGCGGAGAGACCGGCCTGGGTCAGGCGTTGGCGTAATTCATTGGCCCGGGACTGCTCCCGAAAGCGACCGGCCTGGATCACCGTCTGACCATTGACCGTAGTGCGAAATGCCCCCGGCTCAATGGCGTTGACTCGCGATCTCAATATAGATGAACTCCCCGGCACGATCACCTGGTAGTCAACATTAGAGCTGTTGCCAGACCCGCCTGGACGGGGTAAAGGCCTAGAGCTGGGTGGTGAAGGCAGAGGTCTAGTAGGAGAAGACGGCGCAGGCAAGGGTCTCGCGGGAGCAGGACTGGAGGAAGCAGGGGTACCAGATGCTGCAATTACTGCATCCAAAGACTGACTATTGGTGAGATAAATATGTCCCAGGGTCTGACCATTGAACACCCGTCGGGCCATACTCCAGCCTGCATCCAGCTCAATTTTGACAAAGTCGTTGGCAATCCCACTGGAGCGACCCAGTTCCAGCTTAGGCAATCCCCGTTGCAGAGGACTGGGAGAAGCCACTAGTACCAGGGTATTTCCTCGTTTTTCCACCTGAAGGCGATAGCGCGTCCCCAGATCTTCTCCACCAATCCGTATGGAATACCCATTACTGTCAGAACTACGCCCACAGATCCCGGTAAAATCAAATGTCAGCAGCAGTGGGTTAATTGTTGTTGGATTATCCCCTTGCTCTTGCCAACACCGCCTGGTCGAATTAATTTGCTCAATAATCAACAGTTTATAAAATCGGCCATTGCCCACGGGTTCGGCGATGGCAACAGTACGATCGCCTGAAATAGGCTGCTGATCAAATTGGGCTGCAGCAGCATTGGATGACAAAACTAAAGCCGTACCACAGGCGGTGGCAGCCACAGCTGACAGTGTGGTGAGTTGACGAAGGAGTGATTTCATATCCCTGGGGGTGGCGGGTGAGAGAACAGGCAACACTAGACTAGTAGGCCATAAGGCTGTTTATGTAGTTTTCCGAGAAAGGTTGCCCATTCGGTTAGAAACTATATCAGTTCATCAGCTGTCCTGAATGAGATTTGACTGGATCCAACTAAAAGCCCTCTAAAAGCACTCCATCCGCCAGTCTGCTCAAATAATTTGATGTGAAACTTTTAGGGTTGTCATAGCCTTGTTTTAGGACAGTGTATCTGGGTGCCTGAAGGGGGGACCTATATTCTTAAAATTTGTAGAATTAACACCAAAAGGATGGATGACCGATGCCATAACCTTGGACAAAGTCAATTCCAATAGCTTGTAGCTTGGCCAAAATAGAATCATCCTCCACTGATTCAGCAATAGTTCGTAACCCCATTACATTTCCAATTCGATGGATTGATTCGACAATGGCTTGGGTCGTCAAATCTGACGTAATAGTCCGAATAAAGTCACCGTCAATTTTTAGAAAATCAACGGGTAGCGCCTTAAGGTAAGCGAACGAAGACATGCCGCTACCAAAATCATCTAAGGCAAAACGACAGCCCAAACCCTTCAACTCCCGAATAAATGAGGTGGCTCGCTCAAAATCTGAAATTGCAGCCGTTTCTGTAATTTCAAAACAAATATAATCAGGTGGAACTGTGACACGTTCAAATTCAGTTTGAACAAATCTAAGAAACTGTTCATCATTGAGACTGGTACCAGACAGATTAATGCTGTAAAGCACTCTTTGAGTTGAGGCTTGTGGCAATTGCTCCAGATTATCCAAACATGTCCGTATAACCCAACGATCCAGCATCGGCATCAGGTCATATCGTTCAGCTGCTGGGATAAATACAGCTGGCGAGACAATCTCGTCCGCACTATTCAGCATGCGCACAAGAACTTCGTAAAAATGAGGATTTTTTTCATCTAGGTCTGTGGTTTGAACAATCTTCTGGCGATAAAGACAGAAACGGTCTGTTTCCAGCGCCTGACGAATAATCACACTCCACTGTCGTTCCTGTCGCTGTTGATTAAGGGCAGCATTATCTCTTTGGTAAATCTGAATGCGATTACGTCCTCGATATTTAGCTGCATAACAGGCTACATCTGCTGCACTCATAACAGCTGTGGCATTAGTGCTATTTGAAGTTATGGCAACTAATCCGATGCTGACACCAACTCGAAAAACCTTATCTTGCCAAACGAATAGATAATCTGCAATTGCTTGACGCAAATCTTCTGCAATATTGACTGCCCGATCTAAGGGGCAATGGGTCAATATAATGCCAAATTCGTCACCCCCCAGTCTGGCAATAATATCTGCTGCTCGAATATGACGCCTAAGCAGGCCAGCTAACTGTCGTAAAAGTTCATCCCCTGCCAGATGACCACTCGTATCATTGACGACTTTAAACTGGTCAAGATCTAAATAACAGAGCACATGGTGTTGTTTTTGCTGCACTGCCGCTGTGACCATGGCCTCAAGAGTGTTTTCGAAGTAGTGTCGATTGAATAGTTGAGTCAAACTGTCATGATTGGCTTGCCAACTCAGCTGTCTTGCCAAAGAACGTGATTGAGTAACGTCATGAAAAACCATTACGACTCCGATGAGTTGGTTTGCTCGGTTGAAAATAGGAGCAGCTGAGTCTTCAATACTGAATTCCTGACCATCACGACGGATCAAAACAGTATGATTGGCCAGCCCCTCAATTTTGCCACTTGCTAAAACCCGGTCTACGGGATTCGTAGCGGGTTCACCTGTGGTTTCATTGACGATATTAAAAACTTGTGAAAGGGGCTGCCCATTGGCAGTCTGGGTTGTCCATCCTGTCATCACTTCGGCGATAGGATTCAGATAATTAACCTGGCCTCTGGCATTAGTTGTGATTACGGCATCACCAATCGAATCCAGGGTCACTTGAGCAATTTCTTTTTCGGTTTCTAGGGCGACCTCTAGCAGCTTACGGTTAGTGATATCGGTAACAGTGCCAACATAGCCAGTAATTTCACCGTTACCGTCATACTCAGCAACGGCCTGACCATATACCCATGTGGCCCACCCAGAAGGCGTTTGAAAGCGATACTCAGATTGAAACATTTGATTGGTTTGAGCTGCTTGGTACCATTCCTGAGAGATACGGGCTCGATCATCTGGATGGCTCGCTACAGCCCAGCCCGTTCCCAAAGCGTCCTCTGCTGAAATGCCTGCAATATCACACCAGCGTTCGTTCACATAGATACAATCTCCCTGTAGATCAGTGCGAAAGATCCCCACAGGAGCCGCTGCCGCCAGACTAGCGTAATGTTTTTGGCTTGCTTCGAGGTCGGTTTCTATGCGTTTGCGATCGCTAATATCTCGTCCTTCTGGAATAATCAAGACCACCTGGTCGCTATCGTCCATAACCGGGCGTAGTGAAAAGTCGATGGTGATAATTTGGTTATTCGCTCCCAAGACATCAACCTCGTAGCGTATAAACTCCCCTTGGGCAGCTCGCTTAATACTCTCTTGTAGCTGCACTTGGATCGCTTCAGAGATTTTCCACCAGGGCGTTTGCCAAAATGGTTGACCAACCACATCCTCTCGCCTTAATCCACCAAAATCTAATACAGTCCGATTCACTTCGATGAGAGTCCCATCCCGCGTTAGCAGACCGATAAACTGAAACGCATGGTCAAAAATTGCCCGAAACCGGGTTTCACTAGCTTTTGCCTGTTGTTCTAACTGGGATGTCTCTGCCTCTAATAGCTCCAGACGTTCATCTCGCAGACGATTCACCTCCTCCCTTAAGGCTTGAATAGTTTGATACATCTCTGACGGATCCAGTGCCGATAAGATACTAGTCTGCGTTAAGATACCCGTTAGAATTTCACCACTTGCAACAACTAATCGACGTACCCCCATAGCTTGCATCTGCTGATGAACAGCCCATAGGCTATCTTGAGGCGCTACACACTGCAGAGGTGAACTCATCACAGTCGAAACTGACACATCAGATAAGCCTAAATTTTGAGACTGTAGTTTGACGATGTCACGCTCGGTGATAATTCCAATGGGCTTTTGATCACTCGACGAACCATTGGGTTCAACAATCACGACACAACTAACTCGATGGGTAGCCATTAGGCCGATTACCTTCAGAAGTGGCGCATTAGCAACAGCTGTCACAACATGGGCAGACATGACTTCATCGACTCGCTGCAGACGCAATAGGGCAGAAGCCTGCAACGATTGGCGTAGGCTTGTGTGTGTAATGACGCCAAGTAGCTGGCCATTTTCATCTAAAACGGGCAAGTGACGAATTCGATGATGTCTGAAGAGGGCAAACACATCAAAAGGTCGCGTTAGTTCTGTGTTAGTAATTGTGATGGGATTGCCCGTCATCACATCAGAAACATTGACAGTAGTTAGGTCTGTTCCCTGTGCAATAACTTTAACAACATCCCGCTCAGTGAAAATACCTAGTAACTGGTCAGCTTGCATTACCAGGCAACAGCTGACTGCACGGAGTCTATTATCACTATCGGTTGTCTCAGATTGGCTCACTTGCTTGCCTGCCATCAAAGCCAGGACCTGATTCAAGGATGTGCCAGGTTCTACAACCAGGGGCGCTTGCTCCAATTTAATTTGATTAATCCCCTCGCTTGCTGAATCGACAATGGATTCAGCATTTACGCCATCTACAGTCATCAGATATCTCAGGCAAACAAGTCAGAAAATTGTTAGAGAGACTTTCAGAACCTATGAATCACTGCATAAGTTACTGGACGTTGTCGATCGTCGGTACGGTTCCATCTGAAAGTTACTGGTACATAACATTTCTAACAGAGCGGTTCATCCCCCTACATTAGCAACGGCATTTGCTTTTTGGGTGTGGTAAGCCCAAGGTGTAAGTCCACAATACCTATTTCGAGAGGGTAGTGTTCTTTATCCATCAAAGTCCCCATACTTTTTAAGATATTACATTACGCGTTATTAGAACGTAGAAACTAGTATCCTAAAGAGGAACCTAAGAGGCCTGAATCATATTTCTCAAGAGACTTTCATGGATATTTATGTTACAAAACAAAGTCTTCTGTATTGTAATTTTCTAAGTTTATTGTTGAAATTCAACGCTAGATGTAGTTGGCTTTAATGCATTTCCTGGCGACCTGGACGCCAGAAAATAGATTCTAGTTGCAACCTCATTCCTTAGTTATTGGGTCAGAGCTTTATGGATTGCTGTTATGCATCACTCATAAGCTGAAGTAGTGCCTCTGTAGAAAGCTTGCCGCTGATATCAGAACCTTCTAACAGACTGTCGGCAAGATCGCGTTTTTTGTTGTGCAGTTCAACAATTTTTTCCTCGATGGTGCCCTTGGTGACCAAGCGATAAATAGTCACTGGACGCGTTTGACCAATACGATGGGCTCGATCCGAAGCCTGATCTTCCACTGCCGGGTTCCACCAGGGATCCATGTGAATGACATAGTCAGCCGCTGTCAGGTTAAGGCCGGTTCCTCCCGCCTTAAGGCTAATCAGGAATACACTCCCTTCCCCGGCTTGAAATGCATCTACACGTTGTTTTCGTTGTTTGGCTGGGGTGCTGCCATCTAAATATTGATAGGGGATTTTTTCGTCGTCCAGGTGCTGACGCAAAATTGTTAGATGATCGACAAACTGACTAAATACCAGGGCCTTGTGGCGATTGCTTAGGAGCTCGTCGAGAACTTCTCCGAACAACTGTAGCTTAGCGCTGTTGGGAGCCATTTCTGGCATCACCAGCTGGGGGTTACAGCACATCCGCCGTAATCGGGTAATCTCGGCTAACACCTGGAGATGTTTGGCTCCGGCTTTAGCATCGGTAGTGGTAAGTTTTGCGATCGCATCTCGCCGCAGCGCCTCATACAATGCCTTCTCCTCGCCACTGAGTTCCACATGCAGGGTAATTTCAGTGCGTGAGGGCAGTTCGTCAAGTACCTGGGACTTAGTACGCCGCAACATAAAGGGCTGAATCAGTTTTTTGAGTCGTAGACGGGCCTGCTTGTCCTGATAACGCTCAATCGGTGTGGCAAACCGCTGATTAAACTTGTCCAAAGAGCCCAACAACCCTGGATTGATAAATCGGAATAGATTCCACAGTTCTCCCAGATGATTTTCAATTGGGGTGCCAGTAGTAATCACCTTAAAGCCTCCCGATAGCTTCATGGCCGCCTGGGAGCGCTTGGTAGCACTATTTTTAATCGCCTGTGCTTCATCTAGCACAATGGTTTGCCAATCCACATCTGCCAACAATTCTGCGACATCTGGCTGCTGTAGCAAACCATAGCTACAGACTAACAGGTCAAATCCGCTGAGCTGATCGACAATAGCCTGACGATCGCCACTCCCCAACTGCATTACATTCAGCGTAGGGGCAAATCGCTGAACCTCGCTCAGCCAATTTGCCCCAACACTCGTGGGCGCCACCACCAGCGTTGGCCCCTCAGGGGCACGCAATAAAATCACCGCCAGGGCCTGGAGAGTCTTACCTAAGCCCATATCATCGGCCAGACAGGCCCCCACACCCCAGTGGGCTAACTGAGCCAGCCACTGAAAGCCCTCTTGCTGATAGTCTCGCAGCTCGGCCTGTAGCGTGGAGGGGATTTCTGGAGCGATGGTTTTAGACTCTTTTAGCTTTTTGATATGAGATTTCCAGGTTTTATCAGCCTTTAGCTGTCCCACTTCATCCAGGGTTTCTTCCAGGGCCAGGGCGGCCAGAGGATGAAACCGGGCTCCTTTGCCATGGCGCTCTGAATAGGCCCGAAACTCATCCAGACGCTTACGAAATGCCTGGGTCAAGGCCAGAAACTGCCCATCCCCAATCGGCACAAACCGACTCGATGTTTGATCCAGCAGCGATAGCAGAGCCTGCATATCCATAATACTGCCGTCGTCTAACTCCAACTCACCACTCACCGAGAACCAATCCTGTTCCTGTTTGATTTGTAGTCGCCAGCCATCGATGCCAGCCTTGTTACGAATTTTGAGCTTCTCGCCCTGAGGCCATTCTAATATAATGTCTTCTTCTACGGCTTCAAGCTGTAACAATAGCTCTAAACAGGTTTCTGGTTCATCTAAAATCCATTCTCCCTCGGTCTCTTCACCAAACCTGAGGGCAGGACAAGCCTGCTGTATATCCTGTGCCAACCGCTTTTCCAAAGATAAATCACGAGTAGCCTGGGAACGCTTACCATCAATTTCTGCAATCACGGTCTTGCGGCCAGTCCCTGGTGGATAGTAAGCACCATTTGCAAAGGGACGGGTTAGCATCGATAGCTTTAGACCTTCTCCCGCAGGCATTAAATGCACGTGGGGTTTGGCATCGGCTTCGATGGCCTCGACATCAGCCAGATCACCTCCAATATCTGAGTGAATGGTTACCAGGCTAGATACAGATTGAATCGCGGCCAGCACCTGTTCTTGTCCAGCAGCTGGTACTGTTAGCTGATTGCGTTTTCCTAAAATTTCTGCAATGCGCTGATGTTCAGCAGTCACTTCCAAAACTTTTAGACGAGTGGGGGTTTCCTTTACCAGGGTAATATCATCCCCTGGGCTCACAGCAGGCTCCATATTGAGCGTCAGGGTACCATCTCCCTTTTGTTCAATAACAAGTTCCGGCGTAGCCGCAACAACTTCTACTCGCACCGTAGGAGAGTCTTCCCAAAACACCAGCGGGTGACCCACTAGGGCTTTTATCGCACTGCGATTGAGGGCATATTGAGAACCCGAATAGTAGTCGTATTTGATGTGGTTACAGGCCTGGATATCCTGGGTAGTAAGGTAGTCAAAGTCCGAGGTATTTTTGGCCAATCGACTCAGAGCAACCACACGGCCTTTAGTCCAAGTGCCATTGGCGCTGAGCTTTTGTTCTCTGGGCTGTAGTAGCCAGTGTTTAGTGTACAGAGTTAAAAACCAGGCCAGTCGTCGCTCACTTTTACCAGTGTTATTGGCGGTTGGGGCTGCCATATTCGTCAGCGCCTTTAAACTTAACTCCCAGGTACTCTGGGGTTGTAGGGTATCAACAATCGAAACACCAGTCCGGTGTTGGACCCAGTGGCTGTAGTCACTCTCGGGGACTAAACGAGTTAAAATCTCGGCGGCTTCAGTGGCAAACCAGCTAAAGCCTGCCTCTTCGGCCCGCTCAGCAAATAGTGCCAGGGGACGGGGCGCAATTGCTCTGGCTTCATCTAGATCCAGCCAGTAGAGGCACAGCATGCTAAAAAACATGCCAAAACTGTCTTCCTCATCGTCTCCGTAACATTCAATCAGTTCCATTAGCCGCTGGCGGCCAGAGAGCTGCCCCTGCTGCAGTAGCGTGAGTTCATGGAGCAATCCGTAGGCATTACTTAGATAGCCGGAGCCCTGCATCAACGGAGTACTAATTGCAACTGCCTGCTTCAAATGTTTTGGCTGCCCGGACTTGAGCAGTGCCAGTATATAAAATACACCAGCAATACCACCAATAACAGCTTTTTTGCTTAACTGCTTACGGGCTAGCTTAGTGGCAGTGGCGTAGTAGTCTAGGGAGAGCTGTGTTTCTCCAAGCAGCAGCGATAGGGCACCACGCAGCGCCGTTCCATACACCTGAGACTGCTCATCAACAATCTTGTCTAGTAGTGTTTCAGCCTCACTAAACTGATCGCGTAACAGGTATTGTTCTACCAACAAAACCTTAAGTTCACTGGAGTCATCAATCTGCGCTTCTAATAGTGCTAACAAATCATCAGCGGGTTCTAATACAGCCGTAATCCTAGTTAACAGCATTTTCAATACTGTTCCATAGTGTTCAGGGGGCAGCGTGCGGAGCCAGTCTGCATCCAACGGATTGTTGGCTACATCGAGGAGAAAATCTTCTAAGTCAACGGGGTTGGCGTAATAATTGTAATTGCTATAGTCGAGAAACAGCTGGGGTAACGCATCGTAGTCTTTTTCATAGAGGGCCAGACGTGCTTCACGATAAAGCTCATCTTTGGAGCGGCAGATGTGGCGAATTCGATTTGCCCGACCGGCATAATGGCGGCGGGGATGAAAGATGCTCCTCACCCCCTGGAGCATGGGTTCAAAAATATCTAACTTAACGGCATTCCGAGTCACCATGTCCACGATGAGCGGATGACATTGGGGAAGATGACCTGCCCCATAAATTAGCAGCTGAGCCTCAATTAGGGCCGTAATCTGAGGTTTTAGATTGCCGGGAGTAATTTTTTTGCCTGCTTTAGTGGTGAGGTCAATGTAGTTGAGGGCCGTGGCAATATTGGCAATACTAGTGGGGCCATAGAAGACGGAGAGCAGTTGAACAATGCTTTTGCGTAGGGGCTGCTGCTGTTGATAGGTATCGAAAAGCTGAGATCGCAGCTCCTCCAAATCAATATCATCCTCTGTCCAGCTATCCATCTAACTCACCCGTAAACCCGGCCTAAGCAGTTAATTATATAAGCTATACTGGCTAGCTGACAGCCTAAAGAATGGCTTAAGAAATTGAATTGAGCAAGCTTCCATGCCTAAGCAGCAAAGGGGTTAGAACTGCTGGCATCATCGCTAACTCGACAGGGGGATGGCGCGGACGTTTCCCGCAGACGATGAAGCAGGGCCACCGCTTTGAATTCTAAATCCCTACAGCTCAGGGGTTGAATAAACTTATCCAGTGGATTGAAATCCATAATAAATTGTCCAATTTTAATACCCATGGGCTCTAGATGATGCCCCTTAAGCAAACGACGGCGAATATGGGGCTGCGCTTGCATCAGTCGCTGACAAGTATCGACAGCCAGGGGATCGTGAGCAAATTGGAGCAGACCCGTGAGATGAAACAGCTGGCTATGCTCAATCAGCTGATGGGTCTGCTCAACGGTAGGATAGACTTTGAGTAAGTTACTAAAAGCCCTCTGCAGTGCCTTGATAGGGATAGCACCATTTAAATCCGTAATGGCAGGAGCCAAGAGCAGAGAGGGCTCATCCATAATCGCAGGTTGAGTGTGCACAATTGCCTGACCAGTCAGGTGTTGAATGTGTTTCTCCATTTGTCGTCGACTATTGGCAAGATCAACCAGTCCCTGTTGAATCTGGTGCCATTGCTCTAAATCTTGCTCTACTTTCTGAAAATAGCTCGCCAGCAAATGGCACGGTGAACTTAACAATTCCAAAAGCACCACATACTTACATCCAAGGCTATGTCCGACCCATGCGTAGTTAGCAGCGTCTAAGTACGCTGTTGGCTCATATCCTTTAGAAATAGCTGCCTCTACGATTGCTCCCCGTATAGCATAGTGTTCATCTAGAAGATCGAGGGCAATGGACCAATGGTTCAATGCAAACCGAAAGGGTAAGGCAACAATCGTATACCCCGCTTCAAAGAGACTTTTTAGAAAGTGACGATAGGCAAGGGTGGGAAATGTCCCCCATAAAGCACCCCCCACAAATTGAATGACCCCCTGAGGTTGAGGATGAAGCGCTATCCAACTGTGAGAACATGGCAGAAATTTAAATCTGTCGGCGCTAGGCAAGGGCAAAACCATAATAGAGTGCTAACGTGCAAGCTCCCAAAACTGCCTTAAAAAAATCGGTATTGTTGGTCCTGGCATGAATTAAGCTGTGAGATATAAGCAAATGGTGACCGCAACAGGCAGGTTCATTCCTAAACCAACAGCAGCAGAAATTCAAAAACTTTTCATCCATACTTGAAGACCGTTTACCATTCCGGACAGTTCCCTAAAACTGCTTAGAATCAGTGTTACGCCATGAAGAGTACCCAAGTGGGTACTATCCAAGCGCACAGGTATTCAGCCATAGTGATAACAAGCTTGCATCGAGAGAAAAACACTACTCGGTACTGTAGGTGTGAGTCCAATGTCTAATGCCAAAATGTTACACCAGTTGTTTCTAGACAACATTTTTAGCATTATGCATTGGGACAATTGTTACACCTTCCAGGCTTGGCATCAGGGATTGGGAGAGCAAGCGTTCTCTTCTAATCGCTCTTACAAGGCTGTAAGAGTTTGTATCTTCCACAGTGGGAATAAGTCTCTAATCGAGGAGTTGCTAGTCTCTGGCTACTCCTCTTTTTTCTGCTTGGCTATTCTGAGTATTGTTCTCCATGGTGGTTCCGTCTAAAGTACCGACCGTATCAAAGTCTATTTGTTCCAAGTTGAATGTCTTAACGAAGTCCTGCATCTTCGGGCAGACCCAACATAATATTCATGTTCTGTATCGCAGCACCTGAGGCACCTTTGCCTAAATTATCTAACCTGGTGGCTACCAGAGCTTCACGGGTCTCATCATTAGCAAAGACAAACAGCTGTATCTGGTTGGTGCCGTTGGCCGCTTTAGTATCCAGAAACTTGCGATCGCGCAAAGCCTCCCCAGCTCCCAAACCATGAACCTGAATAAACGGCTCGTCAGCATAGTAGTCGGTTAGCACATCCACCAGCTGCTGCCCTGAAGGAGGGTCTGCCAGGGTCCACAACGGCAACGGTATCTGCACTAACATGCCCTGCTCAAACGCCCCCACCGCTGGTAAAAATAATGGAGCATGGGCCAATCCGGAATATTGGTGCATCTCCCGCACATGTTTATGACCAAAGGTGAGACCGTATACTCCATAGGGATAGTCTGGTTCAGACTCATTTGGAAATGCCTGGTAGGCCTCAATCAGCTTACGACCGCCGCCAGAATATCCAGAAATGGCATTGATAGTTACCGGAAAGCTAGCTGGAATCAGCCCGGATACCACCAGAGGTTTAACTGCCGCTAGAAATCCGGTGGGATAGCAGCCCGGATTGCTAACCCGATGCGCTTTTGCGATCGCATCGCGCTGTCCCGGTGCCAGCTCTGGAAAACCGTAGACCCAGTTAGACTCGGTCCGATGGGCGGTGCTAGCATCCAAAATCTTCACTGTAGGGTTTGAAACCAACGCCACCACCTCACGAGCAGCCGCATCAGGCAAACAGAGAATGGCCACATCCACCGCATTCATCAGCCGCGCTCGCTCGGTCACATCCTTGCGCTTAGCAGGGTCAATACTGACAATTGTGACATCCTCTCGTTGGGCCAAACGCCCATAGATTTGTAGCCCAGTTGTACCGGCTTCACCATCAATAAAAACCCTGGGCTGTCCCATCGTCCAACTCCCTGTAAATCTCTCAGCACTGGGTGCCATTCTAAACCCGCTACCCCAGCTATTCAATCGGGCATTCTGATGGATAAGACGCTATACCATCAATGGTTCAATGCTTTCCCCTAGTGCTTCAACACAGATTAAACCTCGGCTACACAATCGCTATAGTATTCAACAAACCCTAGGGGCAAGACTGGGACGCCGCACACTGCTAGGCTATGATCATAGCCGCCACCGCCAAGTCGTTATCAAATATCTATGCTTCGAAGATCCGCTCCAGGATGCAGATATTAAGCGCTTTCACCAAGAGATTGCGATGTTCAAAAAGCTGGATCATCCCGCAATTCCGGCCTATTTAGACAGTTTTGAAATCGACGAGCACGGCTATAGCGGTCTAATGCTGGTGCAAGACTACATAGAAGGCCAATCCCTCTACGCCTTAGTCAATAGCCAAAGATTTTTTAGTGAGCAGGATGTGCGTACTCTAGCGCATCAGATTCTTGAGATCCTTGACTACCTTCACAATCAGCAGCCAGCAATCATTCACCGCGATATTAAACCTAGCAGTCTAGTCCTGAAAAACTCCTCGCAGTCGACCCTAGATCAGGTTTACCTGGTGGACTTTGGTTTAGTGCAGTGCACTGATAAAACGGAACCCATCACAGATGCACCCATTTTAATTTCAGGGACACCTGGCTATCGACCACCAGAGCAGCTAGGCGATAGGGCTGTGCCTGCCACCGATCTCTACAGTCTCGGTGCCACTCTGGTGCATCTTGCCACCCAAAAACACCCCAATAAATTACCTCAACGAGGTTTACGGCTATTGTTTGGTCAAGAATTGGGACATATCAGCCGACCGCTCAAATCTTGGCTACGCTGGCTAACCCAGCCCAAACAGCACAAACGTCCCCCATCAGCTCAGGCGGCCCTCCGAGGGTTAGACCAGGCAGATAAAATCTTTACCTCGCCTTACCAGTTATCTCTAGTCGCGCTAGGTCAACGATTCCAGCGTGCTCTGATTGAAAAAATGGCTCCAGCAGACACGCAGCTCAAGATTTTTGAATACAGTCAAACATTAGAAATTGTATTCCCACCCCGAGGCTGGCAAAATGATCGCTTTTGTTTGGCACTACTCCAAACAACGGCTGGAAGCGCTGGGGCCTGGTGGATCATTCAGGGATATTTACATCTATGGCCCCAGCTAGTGGTCTGGCAACATCTATTGGCTATTATTTTTAGTGTGGGCTGGGCTCACATCAGCTTGCGCTTTAGCTATCGAGGCTTTAAGAAACTGGTCAAAACTCTTTTCCAGCAGGTGAGTATTCAACTGTTGCCAGATATCATCTTGTTGGGACATCGATTTCCTTGTCGTCCCGTGGAGTATCAGGTCAACACCTACAAACAAGATATTGAAGATATTGATCTCCAGCCAGGTAGTTCTACCATCACATTTCATCTGCGTGACAACCGCACCGTTATTGGCAGTCTGGAGTATAAACTCTCGGCCAGGTCCCTGGGGTTGACTCAGCCAGAGATTAATTGGGTCAACAATATTTTACAGCTTTGGCTAAAGCAACGTACACCGGAGGGAATGGCTTAGACGTAGCAGAAATCGAGGAAACAACAGAGTAGAAGAGATTTTTAATGCCGTGGCTTGTGGGAAAAACAAAGATGTTCCCCTACACTGATCATATCTTTTGCCATTGCTGTCCTGTAAGGATCGGCAACGAAAGTTTCTGCACCGTATCGGCTTGTTATGCCAAAGTTTGCCACTGTTCAGGATCAGCGCTATGCCCAAGTTTTGATGCAACCTGCCCTGATTCGCATTATTGACAATATCCGCAAGCAGTTAGATATTTCTGATTGGAAGGGCTCCTATCGTGATGACATGAGCTGGCCTGCAAGCACCACTGCTGAGCAAAAACAGCAGTATCTGGCTCTTCAAGACATGCTTGAAACGGCCACACCGGAAGAACATGATCAGATTCAAGCAACCCTGGCCCAGCTGCCCTCCCCTCAGCACGCCTATACTCTCTGTCTTCAAAAACAGGAACAGCAGCAGGAAATCGATGTTTGGCAACTTTGTTACCGTCTGTGCAATCAGAACACAGCTATCGACGCCCCGATTACCGTCGATACTACCCTGCTCGATTTAGAAACGGGTGAGGTGAACTGGATTGCCCTGGACCAAAAAGCAAAGTATTTGGTGGAAGAGGCATTTCGAATTTTGGCATAAACCGATGGGTAGTCCCACCCATTGGGCCTCTACTCCCTTCACCTCCGTCACTCTATTCTTCATTCCCCGGTAACTTGACTCCACAACGTCGACAGTAAACGGCATCTGCTTCATGGCTCGATAGACCACAGTTCTCACACCGAACGGCGTTTACCATCTGAATCCGGTTGATGTTTTGAATTAAACTGCCCACCTGCGTAGGAATCAACGCAATCCCAGTCAAAATCATCATCACAGTCAGGGTGCGTCCAGCATCGGATACGGGCGTAACATCGCCATAGCCCACAGTGGTCATGGTGACCACGGCAAAGTACATAGCATCAAGAAAAGTCCCAAATACCTCAGGGTCGATGGGATGCTCTACCTGATAAATCGCTCCCGAATAGATAAACACGATGGCAACAAGGGTAAAAATGATGCGAGCTATGATCAGCCCTTCGCGACCCAGCCAGCGATCTTCCTCTAGAAACCTAGCCAGTTTAAGAATACGTAGCCAGCGAATTAGCCTCAGCGATCGCGTATCAAAGACTCCAGTGAGTACCGGTAAAATTGCCACCAAATCCACAATGGCATAGGGGCTAAAGACGTAGCTCAGCGGCCGCTCAGCGGCCCATAGCCGCACCCCATACTCCACCACAAAAATTCCTAGAATAAGCCAGTCAAAATACGTTAGCGCGATGCTTACCGGCTGGGATAGGGGATAGGTTTCAGCAACAAATAGACCGGCTGACATCAAGATAAATGTAGCGATCGCAATATTCACCCCTAGCCCTAGTCCTGTTTCCGCCTCCTCTAACTCAGCCCGTATTCGCTGCCGCAGTGTTGTTTCGGATTGCCCAGCCACCATCGTATATTTGATATTCGAATACCCGTCTTGATGAGTTTTACATGCTGGAGTTGACGCTGGCTCACTAAGTCCACCAAACTCAGAATCAAGATCTACATCCACAAACACTCTGTCTATGACCGACAAACTATTTGCAGTAGGCGATCGCATTTCCGTTACTACGCAACCGCCTTACCTCAAAACCGCCGACCCCATGCCCATGTTACGGCCTCCCGATCTGGTCACCCTTGGCGAAGAAGGCATTGTCCTTGAGCAAAAACTGGGCGGCTACTGGGCAGTACGATTTGAACGAGGTTCATTTTTAATCGACGGCCGCTATATCGACCGAGTTACCGACTAGGCCCACCGTATGTCAAACCTTAGATTCCAGTCACATACCTAGAAAATTTTAATTTCCATCCAAATCAGGAAACCATCTGTTATATTGTGTAACTGTGCTTGAGAACAATTTCTCAATGCGGGTTGCTAGCTCAGCGGTAGAGCACTCGGCTTTTAACCGATTGGTCCTGGGTTCGAATCCCAGGCGACCCATATTTATTATCTATGTAGGGTCGTGCCATGGCACGACCCTACATAGGTTTTTCTGCGCTTTGGTTTTTCTGTGACAAAGATATTAGCAACGTCGCGTATTC
This sequence comes from Cyanobacteria bacterium P01_F01_bin.13, assembly GCA_039191365.1. Lineage (GTDB taxonomy): Bacteria > Cyanobacteriota > Cyanobacteriia > Phormidesmidales > Phormidesmidaceae > Leptothoe. The sequence goes on from JBCCXQ010000003.1 coordinate 65,503, forward strand.
AACAAAAGCCATATGATAAAGGCTGTTATTCTTAACACAATACTCAGATTTTAGAAACAACTCGTCATAAATTCGGGGTTGTGACCTAATATTAATGAGTAGGGATACCTATTCGACCCTTTAACAATTGACGCTGCCAAGACGGCAATAAGTACTAGGAGGATTATATGGCGCTTGTACCTATGCGGCTACTGCTGGATCACGCCGCTGAGAATGGCTACGGCATTCCCGCTTACAACGTAAACAATATGGAGCAGATCCTGGCAATTATGCAGGCTGCTGATGAGACTGATAGCCCCGTAATTTTGCAGGCTTCCCGCGGTGCCCGTAAGTATGCTGGTGAGAATTTCTTGCGCCACCTAGTTTTGGCGGCTATCGAGACCTATCCTCACATTCCCGTGGTTATGCACCAAGATCACGGTAACAGCCCTGCAACTTGCTACTCTGCAATCCGCAATGGCTTTACCAGTGTAATGATGGACGGCTCCTTAGAAGCGGATGCTAAGACTCCCGCTAGCTTTGAGTACAACGTTAACGTTACTGCTGAAGTGGTTAAGGTTGCCCACTCCATCGGTGCCAGTGTTGAAGGTGAGCTAGGCTGCCTAGGCTCCCTGGAGACTGGTCAAGGTGAAGCAGAAGACGGCCACGGTTTTGAGGGTACCCTCAGCAAGGATCAGCTCCTGACCGACCCTGATGAAGCCGTACAGTTCGTAGAGCAAACTCGGGTTGATGCCCTAGCTGTTGCTATCGGTACTAGCCACGGTGCTTACAAATTTACCCGTAAGCCTACTGGCGAAATCTTGGCCATCAGCCGGATTGCAGAAATCCACAAACGTCTACCCAACACTCACCTGGTAATGCACGGGTCTTCCTCCGTTCCCCAGGAGTGGTTGGACATGATTAACGCTCACGGTGGTAAAATCCCTGAGACTTACGGTGTACCTGTTGAAGAGATTCAGAAGGGTATCAAGAGCGGCGTTCGTAAAGTGAACATCGACACCGATAACCGTCTGGCGATCACTGCAGCTATTCGCGAAGCAGCGATGAAGGATCCTTCCAACTTTGATCCTCGCCACTTCCTCAAGCCCTCCATCAAGTATATGAAGCAAGTGTGTGCTGATCGCTACACTGCTTTCGGTACTGCTGGTAACGCTTCTAAGATTAAGCAGGTTGGTGTTGATATCTTTGCTGCTAAGTACGAGGCTGGTGAGCTTGACGCTAAAGTTGCTGTCACTGCTTAAGTTCCAGTAGCGCTTTCAGTTAGCTGAAAACGTTAATGCATAAATAAAAAGGGGGATGGCTATGGCCATCCCCCTTTTTTTATCGGCTGAGAGACGCTAGTGGTTAACGCTAGTAACCAGTCTCTACGCGAAGGTTACTTCTTCTTCGCTACCCAGTACTTACTCATAAAGTGGTTCGACACCTTGACGCCACTAAAGCCAGCAGCCTCCAGACGAGCTGTAATATCATCTGTGCTGTAATGACGATAATAGGGCTCATGGAAAATAGCTGGAAAGTTATCCATCATGGGTGCGAACTCGGGATTGTCCAACTTCTGAATCGAATCGCAAATGATAAATACACCACCGGATTTGGTAACGCGATAGCACTCATTGATGACTGTTTGACGGACGTCTGCAGGCAGCTCATGGAATAAAAAGACACTGACCGTCGCCTCAAAGTATTCATCGCGATAGGGCAGGGTCTCGGCATTTGCCTGGATCAGCTGAGGCAGGGTACCAGGTTCCTTGCCCAGCAGTTCATTAGCTTTGCGCAGATAGGTAGGCGATAGATCAACTCCGTAGAGCGACGCCTGAGGCAGCGTGTCCCGAATCATCTTTAGGGTGCGCCCAGTACCACAAGCCACATCAAGGAGCTTAGTTACACTGACACCAGCCAACCCTTCAATATGTTGCTTGAGCGGAGCCAGGATTCGTCGTCGCATCGCATCCGCCGATCCATTAAATAAAAGCTCCACTTGTAGATCGTAGAGATTGGCGGACATTTCACTGAGGTAGCCATCGGTTTGGTGGTGAAAATTCTGGACGTAGTAGCTGGGATAGCCCTCTGTGCTGATGCCTGACCCAAATTTTTGATACTGCTTATTTTTTGAACGTTCCCATACGCTAGGCGTATCCAGAACCACCATGGGGTAATACTTAAAAAAATCATCCCAGGGATTATCAAACAGTAAATCCTTGGGATACACCCCAGCGACTGCATCTTGCCAGTCAATTTCGATCAGTGCATCCAAGCGCTGTTTAAGTAAGGCCAAAACAGATGCAGGCATCTTAGCTGTACTGTCTGGCTTTACTGGAGAAACCACTTCCCGGAGTCGACTGGTCAGAGTTTTATGGGTAAGGCCAAAGGCTTGTTTACCCTGTTGGAAAGTCTGATAAGCAAATTTTGTGAGTGTATCTGGCATGACAAGAAAATTACTCTGATAGCCTTGGAATATCTACAGCCAACTCTTTGACTCCGACCCTTGCAGACCTCTGATCAATTTAGAGCTGGCCAAAGAATATTCGTATGTCAATTATTGTAAAAGCTTATAAAAGCTACGGGAATTTAAATAGCAATCGCGATGTTCTGATTGGAGAAAAGCTGCGCTAGTATAGGTGGGTTATCACGACCTACCCATAGAGGAGCACTTGATGAAGCGTCTGTCCATTGACACCACCCAAATGATGCGCCGCACTGAGGACTTGATCAGTGCAGCCTCCAATCGTTATCGCATCACTGTTCAGGTGGCAAATCGGGCGCAGCGCCGTCGTTTTGAGGAATTTGACAACATCGATGAGTCGCGCATGAAGCCTGTTCTGCGCGCTATTGTAGAAATGTCGGATGAGCTGACTCAGCCAGAAATTATCGGCGAGTAATGGCTGCAAAATTCTAGAAAATAGTCAATTACACCGATTGAAGTATTTCTCAACGGTATATGTAGTTGTGTCTTTGTTGCTCCTAGCTTGAGTAGCAATAACACTGTTATTTAAAGAATTAAACTAGTTGCGTTAACGCTCAGCAGTATGGGTAAGCAGATTAAGTTTTGGTTTTTGGTCGCCTTGACTACCTTGATGGTTTTGGCTGGCAGTGTTCTACAGATAGGTGAGCCTTTGATGGGGGCTCAGACTGCATTCTCAACCCGCCAGGTCGGTGCCACCGACCTGGCCGATCAGCTATATGTTCAATATCCCGACATTCCCCGTGCGCCCAAGGCCCAAAGCACCCTACTCAGTCGGTTTATTGACTATCATCTCGACACCCAGCAGCGGCCTGCCCATTATCATCTCGATTGGGAGCTGTCTATGGCCGATTATCTTGATGTTGCCTACAGCAGCGGTATAAGGCAGTCTGAGGTTGCTAGCACCGATAAGCTCGCCATGCAGAACCTAAGCCCGCAGCAGCGTCATGATCTTATCCGGAGCTTAGAGCAGCACTTTGCTCAATGACGGCACTGCTCAAAGAGGGGACTGGTTGGCGGCTGGGTTGGGACGATGAAAAAGATACATTTAAGGCCTTAGTTGGCGGTGAACACTGGGCACTGGAACTAACTCAGGCCGAATTTGAAGACCTGCGCCGTCTGGCTAGGCAGCTAGCAGCAGCCATGGCTGCCATGGCTGCCGAGCTTATGCCTGATGAGCACATTACGTGTGAACAGGAAACATCACAGCTGTGGATGGAGGCTGACGGATTTTATCAAAGCTACAGCTTACGATTTATTCTACTCAATGGTCGTGGTGGAGAAGGAACCTGGCCAGCCGAAATTGTACCTAACGTATTAGATGGATTAGATCGTATCAACGTATTTTGATACGGGTATATACTTAGTGATTTAAACTGGCCACAGATGGATAACCATCGTTATAGGGGGCTGCCCACTCCGGGAGCTGGCCGAGTATCTGACCATCTAGATGTAGAACAACATGAAGAAACTCAAGGTTGTCAGTGATACTCAGTTTAAGCAGCGACCTGGTTTATCAAACGAGCTATCTAGAGAGGAGAAGGTATTTGTTCGTAATGGTACAGAGTTTGATTTAACGACATCTGACCTGGTACGGGGTAGCAATCTTAAGGTGATTCTGGCTAGCCCGTTAGGTCCAGCCCAGCAAAACGTCTGGTACGTTTATAAGCCCGATGTCAGAATCTATGACACCAAGATTAAACTCACGGTCTTGAGTGACACTCTATTTAAGCAGCAGCCGATTTTATCTAATCAGCTAAGTACTCGGGAAAAGATTTTTGTCCCCCACGGTACGGAGTACTATTTACAGTCCTATCTACCAGCGGAGGGACAGCATGTTAGGTTTGCGATATCAAACGACTTTCTCGGCCCCGACAACCGCACAGCCTGGTATGCCTATAAACCCGACATTCACATTGTGGGCGACACCATCACCCTAACTGTCATCAGCGATACCCTCTTCAAAACTTCGCCTCTACCCTCTTCTAAATTAGGCAATCAAGATAAAGTCTTTGTCAAAAATAGCACTGAACTAGAGCTAGTTAGCCATGAGTTGGCCCCTGCTAGCCACGTCAAAATAGAGTTAGCCGAACCTAGTTTTAGTAATCGCTCTGAGCGTATTTGGTATGCCTATAAACCCGATATTCAAATCAATGGCAATGAATATGGCAACCAGCCCAAATACGAAACCCCGCGTCCCAAGCCAAGCGCTCCTCACATAAAGCTGCCGGGTTTTCAAGGCAACTTTTATCTATCAAATCCTATAATTCCCGGTGGTAATTTTACCTGGGGAGAAGCCACCCACAACGGCAGTCGGGTTCCAGTCGATCGCGATGCAGTCTATGGCATTATTCGCATTGCCCGCGTCATGGAACAGGTCCGCGAGCGGTTAGGGGGACGCCCGATTACCATCCACTCCTGGTACCGTGACCCAGTCACCAATCGTCGTGTTGGCGGTGCTAGTCGTTCTCGTCATTTAACTGGTGACGCCGTTAATTTTGCTACCCCTGGAATACATCCTTACGATGTCTACGACCGGCTCAATCGTTGGTGGGGTGCTAAAGGTGGTTTGGCTAGCGCCACAATATTCACCCACATTGATACGCGAGGTTACTACGCCCGTTGGAGCTATGGGTTTTAGATGTTTACTCCCTCACCCTATGCTATGCTAATCAAGCGTTAAAAACGCATCGGGGCGTAGCGCAGCTTGGTAGCGCACTACTTTGGGGTAGTAGGGGTCGTGGGTTCAAATCCCGCCGCTCCGATTTAATTGGAACCCGCTCATTGAGCGGGTTTTGTC